>CAZPFL010000008.1:27924-49452 GCA_964585785.1 uncultured Rhodospirillaceae bacterium | reverse complement strand
GCGCGGCCGGTGTCGTCCGGCCGCCGTTTACGAAAGACGGGCGCGCGCCAAGCGCGCGCCGGCGGCCATCGCCTGCAGCTTGGCGCGCGCGGTGGGCACGTCGATCTTGACGAGGCCGCAGTCCGGCGCGGCCATGATTTGCTCGGGCGAGAGATGTTCCGCCGCGGCGAGCAGCTTTTCGCAGACATGCTCCGGCGTCTCGATGCGCTGCGCCGCCTCGCCGTGACCGACGTCGATGCAGCCGAACATCACCGTCTTCGACGGGCAGAGCCGCAGCACCTTCGGATCGATCTTCGAGACCTCGAACTCGAGCGACAGGATGTCGATCGAAGACGCTTCCAGCGCGGCGATGATCGTCGGATAGCTTTCCTTGCGCTCGCGATGGATGCCTTTGTGCGGATAGCCGTAGCAGACATGCACCGCCGCCTTGGCGTTCTTCAGCCCGGCCACCGCGCGGTCGAGCGCCGGGATGCCGATCTCGACCGCCCGGTCCGGCTGGCGGCTGTAGACCGGCTCGTCGAACTGGATGACCGAGACGCCGAGCGCATCGAGCGCGAGCGCCTCCTCGTTCAGCGCCTCGGCGACCGCGAACACGTAATCCTTGTCGTTGCGGTAATACTCGTCGGCGGTCGAATCCGCGACCGTCATCGGCCCGGGCATGGTGATCTTGAAGGGCCGCGGCGATTCCTTGGCGAGGAAGGTCACGTCATCGACCAGGATCGGATGCGCGCGCGTGACCGGGCCGACGCAGCGCCCGACCCGGCCGACCCGGCCGCTGCGGATCTTCTTCTCCGCCAGCGTCTTGTAGTCCAGCCCGCCGAGCTGCCGCGTCACATAGGTGATGTAGTATTCCCGCCGCTGCTCGCCGTCGCTGACCAAGTCGATGCCCGCCTGCGCCTGCGTCTGCAGCATGACGCGCGTGGCATCGTCCTGCGCGTTTCTGAGCATGTCACCCTCGAAGGCCCATTCGACTTCGGAGCCGTGGTCGTGCTCGGCCACGCTGCGCGGGTCGCGCTTCAGGATCCACAGCGGTTTCGGCATCGAGCCGACGACGGTCGTGGTGAAAGGGCCGAATCGGTCTGTGCGGCTGGGCATGGCATGGCGCTCCCGGAAGCTATCTCGGAGGGGGGAGCGTCAGTGTAGCGCGGAAGGCGGCGGCTTGTCGAAACGCCCGGCCCGTTTCGGCTTTGCGATCCCGGTTAGGCTTCGCTTTGGCGCATCAGCGCGGCGGCTTCGGTGAAGCCCGTCGCGTCCGCGTCCTCGAGCGGCGTGGTGCAGTCGTCGATGCGGGTCCGGACGAACGGGTCGGCGCCGTATGCCAGCAGCAGCTCGACCGCGGGCAGGTCGCGTTGGACCACCGCGTAATGCAGCGGCGTCCAGTCGTTGATGCCGCGCTGGCCCACATCGGCGCCGTTGTCGAGCAGCAGGGTCACCACGGCAAGCCGGTTCGGCCGGTCGGTCGACAGCGCGGCGATCAGCGACGGGAAGCCGGCCGCGTCCGGATAGTTCACATCCGCGCCCGCCTCGATCAGCTCGATGATGAAGGGCAGCGGGCTCCAGTAGATGGCGTATTCCAGGGGCCAGTCGCCGCAGGGGAGATCGACCGGATGCAGGCAATTGGGAAAGTCCGGCGGGTCGCCGAGCGCCGCCTTCAGCCGCGCAAAGTCGCCGTCCTTATACGCGCCGTCGACTTTGGTGAACTGTTCGTGAATTTCTTTTCGATCCCTGCTCATGGTCCGGGATCATCGAAGAAACAGGTTAAGAATAACCTAGCCGAAACGGTTGACGGCAGCCGTCAGGCAAGCGCTTTTTCCACCAGCGGCCTGACCTTGGTCGCCATCAGCTCAATGGTCCGGAGCGTGATCCGCTGATCCATGCCGTACCACTGGATGCGCGTGATCAGCCGTGTGAAGCCGGTGGTCTTGGCAAGGCGGACCAGCTCTTCGGCGACGTCTTCCGGCGAGCCGATGACGACGCGGCCGGCCATCAGCTCTTCGAAGTCGAGTTGCTCCTTGCCCGAGCCGACGACATTGGTAAACAGCCCCCACTGGCCGAAGACGCGGTAGCTGTCGGCGATATAGGGGCCGGCCTCGCGCAGCGCCGTCGCCTTGTCGGGCGCGACCACGACATTGCGCAGGAGCGGAAATTCGCGCGGCATCGGCTTGCCGAGCCCGGCCAGGGTTTTCTGGAACACGCCCGCCTGCTCGGTGATCACCGCCTCGGTGAGATGCGAGGACGCCACCCAGCTGTCGCCGAGGCTGGTGTCGGCGAGCGCGGCCGCCCGCTCGACCGCTTTCCTGACGCTGCCGCCGAACCACATGGGCGGGCGCGGCTTCTGCACCGGCTTGAGCGAGAGCCGGAGCCCCTCGGCGGTGAAATACTTCCCGGCGAAATCGACGCTGTCCTCCGTCCACAGCCGCTGCATCAGCGTCACCGACTCCCGGAAGCGACCGAGCCGTTCACGGAAGTCGATGCCGAGCACCTTGAACTCCTCCTCCTGCCAGCCCTGCGCCACGCCGAGCGTGAAGCGCCCGCCGGTGACGATGTCGAGCAGCGCCGCCTGCTGCGCGACATGCAGCGGGTGGTACATCGGCAGCACCAGCATGCAGGTCGACAGCCGCATGCCCTCTGCCGCTGCGGCGAGGCCCATCAGCGTCTCGATCGGCGGAAACCAGGCCGACGCGCTGTAGGAGAGATGGTTGCCGATGGCGACCCCGTCGAAGCCCGCGTCGCGCGCCACCCGGACCTGTTCCACATGCTCGGCGAAACACTTGGTGAAGTTCTCGTCCTGCCGGTGCTCGGGACTGATGAAAAGCGTCAGGTCCATCGGGTTCCCCCTGGTTGCGGGCGATCGGTCCGGTCAGCATAGCGCCGACCGGGGAAAGCGTGAAATCCGCCCGGCCCCGCCGGGAAAGGAAATCTTTAGAAAGACTCCCCAGGATCGCGCCGCTGATGCCGAGCGGGAGCCATTCCGTGCCGAAAATCCTTTTCATCCTCGCGCTGCTGTTCGCCGCGTCCCTTCCCGTCCGGGCGGAGACGCCGGAACTGTCGCTTCGGGTCACCGCCGCGGACCCGAGCGGGACCGTGCGGTTGGGCCAGAACGACCCGCTTTTTCTCCGCGTCTCCTACAACAGCCCGGTGCCGATCCGGCTGCAGGCGAAGGGCTTCTTCGGCGGCGCGGAGCGGATCAAGGGCGCGGCCTACAACCCAGCGCCGGCCTCGCCCGCCGGCGCGCACGACGCGCTGGTCTGGGTCTCCTATACGGGGCCGGCGCGGATCGATACGGTCCGCATCACCGCCTATGGCGCGGACTGGAAGCCGCTCGCCACGCTCGCCTATCCGGTCAGCGCCGAGTGGTGGGGCAGCCCGGGGAGCCGCACACGCCCCGCCTGGGTGCGGACGCTGAACGCCGAGCAGCAGGCCCGGGCGTCGAGCGCCATGACGGCCGGCATGGACGACGCCGACAACACGGGCATCGGCATCCTGATCACCTTGGCCTTCCTGTCGATTCCCGCCTATATCGCGCTGCAGCTCGTCCTGCTGATGCGCTATTCGGGCGGCTGGCGCATCGCGGCGGCGGTGCCGCTGATCGGCATGGTGCCGCTGCTGCTCTACACCCTGCTGGCGCTGGTCATGGGATCGAATTTGTGGCCGCTGCTGGCGATCTTCCTCACGCCCTTCGCGTTGCTCTATCTCGTCGCCGTGCTCGGCCTCCGGCGGATCGGCAGCGGCGCGGCCTTCTCCTGACGGCCGGATAGGCGATCAGCAGGCGGCCGCGGACTCCTCGAACAGCGCGGCCTCGGGGATGCTGCGGTAGGCCGCGGCGATCGTCTCGACCGCGATGCGGCGCAGGCTTTCCGCCGCCGGCGAGAGCGTGCTCCGTCTGCGCCGGACGATGCCGATGGTGCGCGTGAGGTTGGGCTCGCCGAGCGGCCGGTGGATCAGATAAGGATGGCCGTGGATCGCAGAATAGGGCACGACGCTGACGCCGAAGCCCGCTTGGATAAGCCCCAGCATCGTGCCGAGATGCTGCACCTCATAGGCCTCGCCCGGCAGGCGCTGCGCCATCGCGAGCTGGTGGCCGATGCCGCTGTCGAGACCGAAGGCAACATAGGTCGATCGCGCCAGCCGCTCCCAGGTGACACTGGGCGCCGCGGCGAGCTCATGATCCGGCGGGCAAGCGAGGACATAGGGCTCGGTCACGACTGGCTCGAAATCGAACTCCGGGTCGTCGCGCAGCCACATGTCGATGCCGAATTCCGCCCGCCCCAGCCGCAGGTGGTCGGCGACGCGCAGCGCGGTGTCGTCGAGCACGCGCACGGTGACGCCCGGGATCTCGCGCCGGAATCGGGCCAGGACGTTGGGCAACAGCCCGCTTGCCACGCTCAGCAGGCAGGCGACGCTTACCTGGCCCCGGCGCTGGGCGACCACGTCCTGGATCCGCGCGATCGAGCTCTCGAACTCCTGCAGGATGCGCTGCGCCTCGGGCAGGAACAGCCGGCCGAGCTCGGTCGGCTCGACATTGCGTGTCGAGCGGTCGAACAGCCGCGCGCCGAGATAGTCTTCGAGCTTCTGGATGCGTTGCGTCAGCGCCGAGGAGGTGATGCCGAGCCGGTCGGCCGCGGGCTTGAACCCGGCCGCTTCCGAGACGGCGAGGAAGCCGCGAATGTCGTCGATGCCGATTTTCATAGATTGCCTAATCAATGGCGAATATTAATTAAATTCACTTACCAAAGGGCGCGTGTCAAATTCACCGGCCATGGCGGCGCGCCGCCGGACCATGCGGAGGGAGGGGCCTCGTGGGCATTATCGAGACGCTGTGTGAAATCTATGAGACCAAGGGCTACGAGACCTTCGAGGGCGACCGGCTGGTCACCCAGACCTCGCACGGCCTGCAGACGGCGATGATCGCCGAGGCGGCGGGCGCCAGCGCGGCCCTGATCGTGTCCGGCCTGCTGCACGACATCGGCCGGATCATCAACCCGAAGGACCGGGCGCTTACCGACAGCGGCAAGGACGCCAAGCACGAGATCGTCGGGCAGAAATACCTCGAGGAATGGTTCGGCCCCGAGGTGACCATGCCGATCCGCTGGCATGTCGCCGCCAAGCGCTATCTCGTCGCCACCGACCCGGCCTACGCGCACAAGATCTCCCCGGGCTCGACGCGCAGCCTCAAGGGCCAGGGCGGCGTTTACAGCGAGGCGGAAGCGGCGGCGTTCCTGAAGCAGCCCTTCGCGGCGGAAGGCGTCCAGCTACGCCGCTGGGACGACCGGGCCAAGGCGCCGGACGCGATCACCCCGCCCTTCGATTACTACATCAGCCATATCGAGCGCTGCCTGAAGGCCTAGCCCGCCGCCAGGCAGCGTAACCCGTTAAGCACGTTAAGCAATTGGCAACCATCCTCTCGCTATTCTCCGGCGCATGGCAACTCCGTTGAACAGGCTGGACGACCTCATTTCCGTCCTTAAGGGCGAGCGCGACGAACGACGCCGAAACGCGCGCATCAAGACCCTTCGGCGTACCCGGATCATCCATGGCGACGACGGCAAGGGCATGCGCTGCTTCATCTGCGACATCTCGCAGACCGGGGCGCGGCTCCGCCCGGCCGAGGCGGAGGCGGTTCCCGACCGTTTCCTGCTCCAGATCGAGCACGACCTTAGCCTGGTCTGCGACGTGAAATACCGCAGCCAGGACGAGCTCGGCGTATCCTTCGACCTGACGCCCTCGCAGCGGGGCTGACGGACCGCTGCCGACCGCGCCTTTTTGGCGCGTCCTCAAGCATCTGGTAGGCTTTTCCGGCGCCGGCCGAGCGGCGCGGGGCGCAGAGGCATTGCCATGAAGATCACCGATGTGAGCGTGGACGTTCTCGAGGTCCCGCTCGGGCAAAGCTATATGGCCGGCGGCCGCAAGGCCGACGCCAACTGGCACGTGCTGGCGCGCGTCCGCACCGCGGACGGCATCGAGGGCATCGGCTATGTCGTGAAGCAGCGCGGCGACCTGGTCCGCGCCATCGCGCAGGCGACGCGCGAGCTGGCGGCGCATCTGGTCGGCTTGAGCGTGCTGGAGCCGGAGGCGGCCTGGCGGACGCTGGCCGACCGGACCGATTGGCTCGGCCCCGGCGGGCTGCAGCACTGGGCCATCGCGCCGCTCGACATCGCGCTGTGGGACGCCGCCGGCAAGGCGCTGGGCCAGCCGCTTTGGCGGCTGCTCGGCGGCAACCGGGACAGCCTGCCGGCCTATGCCAGCGACCGGCTCTGGTACAGCCTCTCCCTGCCAGAGCTCGCGGAATCGGCCGGCGCGCATGCCGCGGCCGGCTACGGCGCGCTCAAGCTGCGGCTCGGCGCCTCGCCCGACCGGGCGATGCAGGCGGAGCGCGTGCGGGTCGCCAAGGAAGCCGCCGGGCCCGGCGTCGATGTCATGGTCGACGGTACGCAGAGTTGGGACTACCCGACTGCCGCCCTGCTCGGCCCCGCGCTCGAGGAAGCCGGGATCTCCTGGCTCGAAGACCCGCTCTATCACGACGATCTCGAAGGGCTGGCGGCGCTCGCCGCGCGGCTCGACATTCCGGTGACCGGCGGCGAAAACCTCTACACGCTGAGCCAGTTCCGCCGAACCTTCGAGGCCCGCGCCCTCGACATCGCCATCCTCGACCTGTTCCGAGTCGGCGGCATCACGCCCTGGCGCAAGATCGCCGCACTGGCCGAAGCCTACAATCTGCCGGTCTGCGGCCATGTCGTGCCGGAAGTCCACGTGCATCTGCTGGCCGCGGCGGCCAACGGCCACAAGGTGGAGTATATGCCGCGCTCGACCGGTATTCTTGCCAACATGCCCGTTCCGGTGAAAGGTGTGCTGCGTCCCGCGCCCGGCCCGGGCCACGGTCTGCAGCTCGACGAAAAACGCGTCGCGCGCTGCCGCGTCGAATAGCCCGCGCGCGGGCGCCGCGTCCCGCCCGTTCCTGTCCCGTCCTCCGTCCCCGCTGAGAAAGGCCCGCCATGACGACCGCAAAGAAGCACCCGACCGATATCGAGCCGATCGCCCTCGCCGACCATGGCTGGTTCTACGCCGGCGGCGAATACACCGAGCATGACGGCGGCCATATGATGCGGGGCGCCATGTATGTCGAGCGCTTCGTACCGGCGAAGCAGACCCGGCCCTACCCCGTGGTGATGATCCACGGCAACGGCCAGACGGGCAACAACTTCACCGGCACGCCGGACGGGCGGCGCGGCTGGGCGCACGACTTCCTGCGCGCGGGCTATACCGTCTATGTCGCCGACCAGCCGGCGCGCGGCCGGTCGGGGCAAAGCCCCAGCTTCTATGGCGACTACGTCCGGCGGCCGGGCGGCAACAAGCCGGTCGAGGCGCGCTTCACCGCGCCGGAAACGGCGAAGCTCTGGCCGCAGGCCGAGCGCCACACGCAATGGCCCGGCACCGGGCAGAGGGGCGACCCGTCCTTCGATCAGTTCTTCGCCTCGCAGGTCGAATCGCTGGCCGACGGCGACGAGGCCGAGCGCCTGAACCAGCAGGCGGGCGCCGCGCTGCTCGACCGCATCGGCCCGGCCATCGTCATGGTGCATTCCCAGTCGGGCGCCTTCGGATGGCTGATCGCCGACGCCCGCCCGAAGCTGGTCAAGGCGATCCTATCGATCGAGCCGAACGGCCCGCCCTTCTTCGATGTCGAATTCAAGGGCGCGCCGGACTGGTTCGAATACAGCAAGACGCCGCCGCGCAAGTGGGGCATCGCCCGCATCCCCCTCACCTACGACCCGCCCGCGGCGACGCCCGAGGCGCTGCGCTACGAACTGGAGGATGCGCCGCCGGCGGACGGGCTGGTGCGCTGCTACCGGCAGGCCGAGCCGGCCCGCCAGCTGCCGAACCTCAAGGGAATCCCGATCCTGATCCTCACCGGCGAGGCGTCCTACCACGCCTCATACGACCACGGCACGAGCAACTTCCTGAGCCAGGCCGGCGTGGAGAACGACTTCGTCCGGCTGGAAGACGTCGGCCTGCCGGGCAACGGCCACATGATCATGTGCGAAGCGAACAATCATGCGGCCGCGGATTTCCTGATCGGCTGGCTGGGAAAGCGAGACCTCTGAGGCACACCGCGCTCGGGCGTTGCGCCGGCATGACGACCGCGGGCCGGCTGGGCATTCGCCGGGAATTAGCCGTTCATGCCGGGCGCACTGCCCCCCCAATCACGATGCGTAGAGGCGCTTCCGCATAGCCGGCAACTTGCGGTACCAGTCCGCGAAGTCCTCTTTCGGGCTGGGCCTGCCCAAGTGATATCCCTGGACCCAGTCGACGCCGGCCTCCCGCAACGTCGCCAGCTGTTCGTCATGCTCGACGCCGACGGCGACCGTCGTGATGCCGAGCTTGGACGCCATCGCGGTAATGCCTTGGATGGTCCGCTCGGCGGTCGGCTCGATCGACAGGTCGAGCACGAGCTGCTTGGCGATCTTGATCATCCGCAGGGGCAGCTGCGCGATGTCGACGATCGAGGAATGCGCCGAGCCGAACGCATCGAGGACGAGGCGGACGCCGAGCCCGTCGATGGCGCGCAGCTCCATTTCCACATGGTGGTCCTTGCGCTGCAGGACCTCCTCGCTGAACTCGATGCCGAGCAGCGACGGCGCCAGGTTGTGGCGGCGGATGGCATTCCCGAGCGCGACGGAAAGCCCGCCGGCCCTCAGCTGGGCGTAGCCGACGTTGATCGTGCAGAAGATCGGCCGCTTGAGCGTCTTGTTCCACTGCGACACGGCCTCCGCGGCGCGCTGGATCACCCACTCGCCGATGGCGTTTATCTGCCCGGAGGCTTCGGCCAGGGGCAGAAACTCCCGCGGCGCCACGCTGCCGTAGACATGGTGGTTCCAGCGCAGCAGCGCCTCGACGGCGACCAACTCGCCCTCCTGGCTGCTCAGCATCGGCTGATAGTCGAGCGACAGCTGGTTGCAGGCGATCGCCCGCTCGAGGTCGGCCTGCAGCGCGCGGCGGCGGTCCTGGTCCTTGCCGAGCTGCGCGCTGAAATACCCGACCTTGCCGACTTCCGCACTGGCGGCGTTGCCAAGCGCGATTTCCGCCGACTTGATCACTTCCTCGGCGGTCCGGCCGTCGGCCGGGAACAGCGCCGCGCCGCCGTTGAACTGAACGAACAGCGCGGTGTTGGCCAGGTCATAGGGCAGGCCGAGCGCTTTGACGATCTTGGAAACGAAAACTTCCGGACCGTCCGGCGCCAGGAGGTCGCGGCCAATCACGGCAAAGCGGTCGCTGGCCAGGCGCGCGACCTTGTCGGTGCCGCGCACGGCGCCGCGCAGCCGCGCGGTAACCGCGCGCAGCAGCTCGTCGGCCATCGAGGGGCCGAATTTCTCGTTGATGCCCTTGAAGCGATCGATCTCGAAGATGACGAAGACACCGGTCTGGCTGCCGCCCATGGACGCCGCGACCGCTTCGTCGAGCATTTCCAGGCAGAGCCGCCGGCCCGGCAGCCCCGTCAGCCCGTCGAATTTCGAGCTTTCGCGAAGCTGTTTCTGCCGGATACGGCGCGCCATGGCGAAGAGAATGGCGCGCTTGAGCCCGACCGCCGACAGGTCGTCCTTGTCGATGAAGTCGACCGCGCCGTTTTCCAGCAGCTCACGCGCCAGGCCCTCGTTGCTCTCGCCCGACACGAAGACCACGGCAGGCGACTTCTCCTTATGCATCGCCTCGATGAAGTCGAAGATGCCGTCGCCGTCGAGGTCCGGCAGATGGTAGTCCAGCAGGACGCAATCGAACGGGTCCTTGCTGATGACCTCGAAGGCCTCGGCGGCGCATTCCGCCTCGCGGAGCGTCACATTGAGGCCCGATTTCTCAAGCATGCGGCGCAGTGCCATCCGGTCGATGTCTTCGTCGTCGACGACCAGGATGCGGAGTTGCTGCGGCACGTCGATCGACTGAAAGGCGGCCGACGGCGCGACGTTAAGTTCCGGAACGTGTCCTGACATTATTTAATCTCCTGCTCTACCCTGCGGCGAGCTGCGGCGCTGCCGCCAGAGCGGCCCGGACCGTGATTCCGAGTCGTTCGGCGAATTGAACAGCGGAATACTCGCTTAAGGGGTATAATAAAAATATGAACAACTTGTGGATAAATACCGTCTAAAATGGCCTAAAATTCACAGTAAATCCGCAGCGACACGCATTCCTGAAGTTGGAATAAGGTAATTTTTATATCTATCCTCAACGATTTACGGGGTTAGGAATTCCTTCATCCGATGACGGCGCCAACTGTCGCGCAATATCCGTAACAGCCGACGCGAAGCGGTCGAGACCGCCGTCGGGCCCCGACGGCACCCGGCGCCGCAGGGTCAATCGCGCTAGGCCGATTGATATAGACCTTGCTGTCTCCGTAGGGTGCTGGCGCCGGATTGTCTTGAGAAATCCCTCTATATATCAAATACATTGAAAAAATCTCAGTAATACTATTTTCAATAGTATATGATTATATCAAATGTCTCTACGCGGGTATGACTTCGGCTATTGACATTTCCGATAAAACACTTCGGGTATTTTCCAAAATTCATTTCCATTGTTGATATTTCGGACTTTTTGCCTTCTCGGTGCTTATGACTGATTACCTGCTCTGTGCCTATGACTGACATTTTTTCATTTCTCTTCTCCGACGCGGGTTACACGCCGCACGGCTACTGCCTCGCCTGGGATCCCCGGCTGATCTTTCTGCACGTCTTCTCCGACGTTCTGATTGCCCTGTCGTATTTCTCGATCCCCGTCGCCCTTTTCTACTTCGCGCGGCGCCGTCCCGATCTGGGCTATCGCAAGATCGTCCTGCTCTTCGCGGCCTTCATCTTTGCCTGCGGGCTCACGCACATGTTCGCAGTGCTGACGCTGTGGCAGCCGCTCTACGGGCTCGAGGGCGTGGTGAAGCTGCTGACCGCGATCGTCTCATTGGCAACCGCGACGATCCTGTGGCCGCTCATCCCGCATCTGATCGCCATGCCGAGCGCCGCGCAGCTTCGCGCCGCCAACGCGGCGCTCGAGCGGGAAGTCGGCGAGCGCCGCCGAGCCCAGCAACGGCTTCTGGAGGCCAACGAGGCGGCGGAAGCCCGGCTTAATCGGCGCACCGCGGAGATGACCGAGCTGAACCTGCAGCTATCGCAGCAGGTCTCGAAGCACCAAGCCATCGAACGGGAGCTTGCCGAGACGACGGCCCAATTCACCGACCTGGCCAGCCGGACCAAGACGGGCATCATTCATGAGACCGAGAGCGGCAAGGTGCTGCGGGCGAGCCTGCAATACGCGGCGCTGATCGGCGCCGAATCGCCGGACGAGCTGATCGGGCGAACCGCCGAGGAATGGATCGTCGAGCCCGATGCGGAGGGCATGCGCAGCTTTCGCCGCGCCGTCTTCCTCGGCAGCCGGGAATCGATCGAGATGCGCGTCCGCCGCGCCGACGGTTCGCTCGTCGATATGGAAAAGGTGGCCGCCGTGTCGCATTACCGCGGCGAGCCGATCATCGTCGGTTTCGTGCGCGATATCACCCAGCGCAAAACCATCGAGCGCGAGGCGGAAATAGCGCGGCTTCGCATGGCCCGGTCGAACGAGGATCTCGAGCGCTTCGCCTCGATCGCCTCGCACGACCTCAACGCGCCCCTGCGCCACCTCCGGATCATCATCGATACGGTGATCGAGAACGCGGACGGCCGGCTCGAGCAGGACAGCGTCAAGCTGCTCCGGCAGGGCTATGATGCGACCGAGCGGATGTCGGCGCTGATCAAAGACCTGCTCGATTTTTCCCGCATTGGCTCGATCGAGAATTGCGATGAACCAGTCGATCTCAACGATATTTTAAAGCGTAGCATCGCGAACTTAACGGAAAACATTAAGACGAATGACGCCATGATCGAGGTCGGACAATTGCCCTCGGTCAGCGGCAACGCGGGTGCCCTGATTCATCTTTGGCAGAACCTGCTCAACAACGCGATGAAATACCGCTCGGAGCGGCCGCCGGAGATCTCCGTCACCGCCGCCGACGTCGGCGAAGGGTGGGAGATCGCCGTCACCGACAACGGCATGGGCGTGCCGGCGGAGCAGGCCGATCGCATCTTCGAGATGCATGTCCGCCTGCATGCCTATAACGACATTCCGGGATCGGGTATCGGCCTCTCCGCCTGCCGCCGCGTCGTGGAGCTGCATGGCGGCCGTATCTGGCTGGACACGTCCTATACGGACGGCGCGCGCTTCGTCGTCTGGCTGCCGAAACGGCCTGAATCGGGTGGGCAGGCCGCCGTCCCGCAGAGTCGCTCGGCTTAGCGGACGATCGTATTCTGCCCCTAGGGCCGACGGCAACACGTCGCGCCGGCTATTTCCCCGACTTGAAGGACTCTTCGAGCTCACGCTCCAGGCGGAGCAGATCCTCCGGCGGCGGCATGCCGACCGCCTGCATGTTGCTCAAGAGCTGGCGCACGCGGAGATAGAGCTCATGGCGGTCGCCCTGATCGCCTTCCATCTCATCGAGCAGAATCGACATCTCGGCCGCCAAGTCTTTACTGTCCATGTTCTTCCCCGTTCGCCGTTCGCGGCCATGATAGGCCGGTCCACGGCGGCGTTGCCAAAAAAGAATGCCGCCAATATGCCCTCTCGGGGCTTGGCGGCAAGTGGGAAGAATTAAATGTGAGCGAATAAAAAGATCTATGCGAAATGTCTCGGGTCAAAAAGTCTGCGTCGTGAAAATCTCCTCGTTGCAGCAAACGTGTCGTCGGGCCTTGGCCCTCAGCCTGCCCCGTTCATGATCGGGGCCGGTCGCCGACGTATCGCAGTCGATGTCGCAAGGGGGTCGACGGCGTCCGTTCAGGCTTGATGGAAATATTAGACGCCAAAGTTGAATAACTTATGGAGGGGAATAGTAAATGGTGCCGTTTTTTTACGGCATCGACCCTGCCCTTTCGGGCGTTTTGGCAAGGAACGATTAACAAGCCGGGGTGAAACCGGCGTCTTGTTAACCATGGTTGTCTGATTCAGCGCCGGGGCGGCCCAAAAAAAAAGCCCCGCAGGGAGAAGTGCGGGGCCGACCATTGGTCAGATCAAGTGCGTCATGAAACGCCGGCATAGTCGCCGCTAGGAATGAATACTTGGTTAACGCGCGGAAAGAATGTCGGGCGGCGCGCGGCGCCTCATTCCCGGCCGCTCAGGGCGCGGCTTTCGGCTTGCGGATCTCCTGGGCCAACTCGATGACCTTCTCGCCGATGGCCAGGGCCTGCAGGATCTCGCGGCGGTCGACGATCGGCACGACCGAGCCGCAGCCGGGGCAGCAGTATTGGCTGTATTGCCGGATGAACGACGCCGTCCGCTTACTGTTGTGGGCGCATTTCGGGCATTCGCAATCGAAGGTCAGCCCCTCGATATCGATCTCTTCTTTCGGCTTCATCGCAGCTCCCCGTCTCGCGTCGGTTCCGGTTGGGTCCGGTCTCCGGAAGCCCAAAAAAACACGGCATTTTTGACCCGTCGATAGTTCTTCCGGGTTCGACCTTTTGCGTGTCCGCAAGAATGAGGGCGGCCCCTAGGGCTTCCGCATTTCGTGACTTCCGTATTTCGTGATTGGGCGTGATTGGACCGCGCCGCGCCTTATGCGCGAGGATGATGGGCCAGTACAAGCGAACGAGATCCCCCTGTGGGGCCGCACGTCCGATGCGGCCCCGATTTTTTTGCCCCTACCGGCGGGCCGCCTTTCAATGTCCGGCGCCGTCCGCTTTCCCGATCCAGGCATGGCAATTGGCGCGAATAAGAGGTATTTTTTCCCCTTAGCGCCGAAGCGATGGAAAGGAGTGAGGCGCGGCATGCTCATCCTGCGAAGGGCTTTTCTGGGCGCCTTCGGTCTCGCGGTTTTCGTGACCGCTTGCCTCGGATGGATTTTCCACGGCGCCGGCAAGCCGGTCCCGTGGTGGCTCTATCTCTTCGTGTTCGCGCTGACGGCCAGCCTGATCCTGTCCCTCGCCCGCCTGCTGCAGCCTAACGGCCGGCGCAACGGGCGCGTCCGCAGCTTGGACACGTATGACGAGTGGGACTGGGGCGACGAGTAGGGCTAGGACGACGCGTAGGGTTCGGGGCGCCTTAGCGGAGGTGGCCGCGGATCCAGGTCGCGATCCTGGCGACGACCGCCTTCTCCTGGCCCAGATAGCCATGGTGGCTGAACGGGCCGCAGGTCGCCTGCAGATTGCCCTGGTCGCCGCCGTCGATACGGATCGCCTCGACCGAGGGTGAGCCCTTGAACAGCTTCACCAGCGCCTGCTGTTCCGGCCAGGGCGTCACGTAGCAGTCGTCGTCGCCATGGCCGAGGATGAGCACCGGCACCTTGATCCCCGACACGTCGACGTCCGGCACCGACGACTTGCCGTTTTCGCCGGCATTGGTGACCGAGGAGGTGAGGACGATGCCGGCGATCTTGTCGCCGCCCAGGCGGGACGCGATGTTGGCGACCGAAACGGTGCCGCGGCTGGTGCCGACGAACCAGACCGGCACGGGGGCCTCCTTGCGCATCACCGCCGCGATCGCCGCCGCGTCCTCGGCATGCGCCGGGGTCATGCGGAAGCGGTCGGCGTCGGTGCCGTCCCAGTCGGAGGGCCGGTCGACGACCGCGACCAGGAAGCCCTCGGCCGCGAAATCGTTTCGGGTGCGGACCAGGAAGTTGCCGGCGCGGAGGATGGTGCCGTCGGCCTTGATCTTGATATTGCCGTTGCCGCCGGGATAGAGCACCACGCTCGCCTTGGGCGGGCCGGCGGGGCGGACAAGCAGGATGCGCTGCCGCGCGTTGCCGCGCACGGTCAGGGTCACGACCTGCGTCTCCGCCGCCCGCGCCGGCGCGGCAGGCGGCATGGCGGTCAGCCAGGCGGCGGCGAATGCCGCGCAGCCAAGGCGAAGGAGGATCGCGCGCGGATGCATGCCGCGATCCTACGGCAGGCGGCCCTGTCGGGATAGCGGATTTCCGCGACGCCGGCCCTTCCCCGTTCGCCCCGCCCATCGCGGCCCGTGACTTGACCTCGGCTGCGTCTCGGTATCTGCTCGGACGAAATCCAACCGACAGCCCGAAGGAGCGCGCCATGAAGAAGACAACCCGCCTGCGTCAACTGCTGAAATCCGGAAAGGCGCTCTACGTGCCGGGCTGTTACAACGCGCTCAGCGCCAAGATCCTCGACAAGGTCGGCTTCCCGGCGATCTACATGACCGGCTACGGCACCTCGCTTTCGCTGCTCGGCATGCCGGACGCGGGCCTCGCCACGATGACGGAGATGCATCTCAACGCGCGCTATATCGCCAACGCCAGCAGCGCGCCCGTGATCGCCGATGCCGACAACGGCTACGGCAACGCGATCAACGTCGTCCGCACGGTCAAGGAGTACATCCAGACCGGCGTCGCCGGCATCCATATCGAGGATCAGATCATCCCCAAGCGCTGCGGCCACGTCGCCGGGCGTCAGGTGATCCCGATCGAGGAAGCGGTCGGCAAGTACCGCGCCGCCGACTACGCCCGCAAGGAGGTCGATCCGGACTTCCTGCTGATCGCGCGGACCGACGCGCGCGGCGCGCATGGCGGCAGCCTGGACGAGGCGATCAAGCGCGCCAACGCCTATCTCGAAGCGGGCGCCGACATGGCCTTCGTCGAGGGGCCGACCAGCGTGGACGAGGTCAAGCGCATCTGCGCCGAGGTCAAGGGACCGATCCTCTACAACCAGACCGGCATCTCGCCGCGCTTCAGCCAGGAAGAGCTCGACGAACTCGGCATCGCGGTCGCGATCGCGCCGGGCGCGACCCTGCGCGCCACGATGATGACGGTCTACGACCTCGCCGTCGCCATGCGTGAGGAAGGTCCGCTCGCCGAGAAGAATTTCATCGAAAAATTCTCGGAGCATCCGCTCGGCGACTTCCATACCTTCGCCGGCTTCAACGAGGTGATGGACCTGGAGCGCCGCTTCATGGGCGAGACCGAGCTCGCGAAATACGAGGACTCCGTCGGCCATCGACCGGCCGCGGCCGAGTAGCGCGCCATGGCGACGCTCGAAGGGCGCAACATCCGCCCGCGCCGCAGCTTCCTGTTCGTGCCGGGCACCGGGCCGGAGATGTTTCCGAAGGCGCTCCAGGCCAAGCCGGACATCGTCTGCGTCGACCTGGAGGACGCGGTCATCCCCGAGCACAAGGCCGACGCGCGGCGCGCCACACTGGCTTTGTTCGGCGAAGTGCCGGACGCAGTGGAGCCCGAATTGCTGGTCCGCATCAATTCGATCCGCAGCCGCGACGGCATCGAGGACGTGGCCGCCATCCTCGCCGCGCCCTTTCCGCCGCCCGGCGTGATGCTGCCCAAGGTCAAGACGCCGGACGAGGTGCAACTGCTCGACGACATGCTCGAGGCGGAAGGCTCGCCGCTGCGGCTGCAGATCATCATCGAGACCAACGAAGGGCTCGAGGCCTGCCGCGAGATCGCGCAAGCGAGCGACCGCATCGACTCGCTTCTGTTCGGCGGGGTGGACATGGCGGCGGAGCTGCGGGTCGAGCCGACCTGGAAGGCGCTGCTCTACGCGCGGATGCGGGTCGTCCACGCGGCGGCAAGCGCGGGCGTCGATCTGATCGACGTGCCTTTCCTCGACCTCAACGACATGGCGGGGCTGGAGACGGAGGCGGCGCGCTGCGCCGAGCTCGGCTTCACCGGCAAGGGCGCGATCCATCCCAAGCAGCTGCCGGTGATCACGCGGCATTTCACGCCGAGCGCCGAGCAGATCGCGCGCGCCAAGCGCATCACCCGCGCCTTCGAGGAAGCGCGCACGGGCCTCGTGGTCGTCGACGGCAAGCTGATCGAAAAGCCGGTCCTGCGCAGCATGTATCGGGTCCTCGCCATCGCGGAAAATACCGGCGCGTCCTGACCGGGAATGCTAGGCTGCGGGGTATCCTCTCCGCCCCGCCTGAAGGAGAACGCCATCATGTCCGAACGCACGAAATTCGCCATCGTCACCGGCGCCGGCAGCGGCATCGGCCGGTCCGTCTCGCTCGCTCTGCTCAAGGTCGGCTATTCGGTTGCGCTCGCGGGCCGGCGCAAGGAAGCGCTGGAGGAGACGGCCAACCTCGCGGGCGAGGACGGCGCGCGCGCCCTCGTCGTGCCGACCGACGTCACCGACGCCCAGTCGATCGCCGCGCTGTTCGCTGCGGCGAAGGCGAAATTCGGCCGCCTCGACCTGCTGTTCAACAACGCCGGCACCGGCACGCCCGCGACCTCGATCGAGGAGCTGACGCTGCATCAGTGGCAGCGCGTGGTCGATACCAACCTGACCGGCCCCTTCCTCTGCACCCAGGAAGCGATGCGCATCATGAAGGCGCAGAAGCCCATGGGCGGGCGCATCATCAACAACGGCTCGATCTCGGCGCATGTGCCGCGGCCCGGCTCCGCGCCCTACACCTCGACCAAGCACGGCATTACCGGCCTCACCCGCTCGACGTCGCTCGACGGGCGCAAATACGACATCGCCTGCGGCCAGATCGACATCGGCAACGCCGCGACCCCGATGACCGAGCGCATGACCAAGGGCGTGCCGCAGCCCGACGGGTCGATGATGGTCGAGCCGCGCATGGACGTGGATCATGTCGGCCAGGCGGTGGTTTACATGGATTCCCTGCCGCTCGACGCGAACGTCCAGTTCATCACGGTGATGGCCACCAAGATGCCCTTCATCGGGCGCGGCTGAAGCGCAGAAATCCGGGCGCTTTTGATCCATATCAAAGCGTTAGCGGTGGTCCGCGCGTAGCGTTTTCCTGCCAATTTCAGGAGTGAACGCTCATGCCGCTCGATCAGAACGCCGCGCCGGAATCGAAATATCACGATCCCGGCTGCGCTTATTGCCCAAGCTCCGTCAGGGCTTGCCGCCAGGGCGAGTCCGAGACGCGCGGGCCGGGCTTCTGCCCCTCCAAGATCGCCCAGGAGGCGATCGACACCGCGGCCGAAAAATACGCCGATCCGCTTACCCGCCGGGCCGCGCAGGAATCGGCGCGAGTCGAAAGCGAAGGCTACTGCAAGTGGACGCGGGTCGAGGAAGTCTGCCAGTTCGCCAAGAAGATGGGCTTCAAGAAGATCGGCATCGCCACCTGCATCAGCTTCGTCGATCAGGCGAATGTCCTGTCGCAGATCCTCGAAAGCCACGGCTTCGAGGTCGCCTCGGCCGCGTGCAAGAACGGCGGCGTGCCGAAGGAAGCGATCGGCCTCAAGGATTCGGAGAAGATTCGCCCGGGCGGGCACGAATCCATGTGCAATCCGGTCTCGCAGGCCGAGCTGCTGAACGAGGCCGGCTGCGAGTTCAACATCGTGCTCGGCCTCTGCGTCGGCCATGACAGCCTGTTCTTCAAGCATTCGAACGGGCTGGCGACGACGCTGGTCGCCAAGGACCGCGTGCTCGCGCACAACCCGGTCGGCGCGCTCTACCTCGCGGATTCCTACTACAGCCGCGTGTGGGGGCCCGACCGGCCGGCGAAGCCGCAGAAGCTGCCGAAGGAAGGCCGCAAGCCGGCGGCGTGAGGCGGACGGTCAGTCCGAGATCAGCCGGCGGGTATCGCGGTCGACAACGAAGCTGGCGCGCGTCGCGATCGGCGCGCCCGGCTTCGTCACATAGGGCACGACGCGGAAATCGGTACGCCACTGCTTCCGGTTGACGACGCAGCGCAGGTAGCCGCGCTGGTCGTTGCAGAAGGCGATATGCGGGTTCGCCTCGACGATCCGGCGCAGGCTGTTCTTGATGTCCACGCCGTCGCCGTCGGAGGAGATCGAGGTCACGACGAACTCGTTGCCCAGGGTTTCCGACGCCGGATCGTCAAAATTCGCCTTCAGCCGCCCGGCCCAGTTGTTGTGCACGTCGCCCGACAGCACGACCAGCCCCTCGAGGTGATGCTTCTGGACGGCGTCGAACAGGCGGCCGCGCGCCGCGATATAGCCGTCCCACTTGTCGGTATGGAACTCGTCTACGCCGTCCTTGCGGCGGCGGCGCTGCATGATCGGGATCTGCTCCGACAGCACCGTCCAGCGCGGCGACGCATCGCCGAAGGAGGCGTAAAGCCAGCGCTCCTGCTCGAAGCCCATCAGGGTAGCCTTGGGATCGTAAGCCTCCTTGCAGCGCGTCTGCCATTTCGAGCCGCAGGGCTGCACCGTGCGGTGCTGGCGCGTGTCGAGCAGGTGGATCGTCGCCAGGTCGCCGAAACGCAGCGTCCGGTAGAGCCGCATCTCCGGCCCGTTCGGCCGCATCGCGGGGCGGAACGGCATGTGCTCGTAATAGGCCTGGTAGGCCATGGCCCGGCGGCGCAGGAAGGCGCCCGGGCTGACCCGGCCGCTCACGTCATGCGCGTCGGCATAGTCGTTCGCGACCTCGTGGTCGTCCGGCACCGCCGCCCAGGGAAAGGCGGCGTGCGCTGCCTGCAGGTCGGGGTCGAGCTTATAGAGGGCGTAGCGGTTGCGGTAGGCCGCAAGCGTCTTCACGGCGGCGGAGTTGTGCCGGCGCGGCCGGCTGTCGTCGATGCCGCCCTCGTAGATGTAGTCGCCGACATGAAGCACGAGGTCGAGGTCTTCCTCCGCCATGTGGCGGTAGGCGGTGTAGTAGCCGTGCTGGTATTCCTGGCAGCAGGCGACGGCCAGGTGAAGGCGCTCCAGCGCCTCGGACGGCGCGGCGGCCGTGCGCGTGCGGCCGATCGTGCTGACCTCGCCCATCGCGTCGAAGCGGTACCAGTACCAGCGGCCGGGCTCGAGTCCCTTCACCTCGTGGCGCACCGAATGCGCCGCGTCCGGCCGCGCGGTGAGCTCGCCCCGCTGGACGACCGTCCGCATGCTGTCGTCCTCTGCGATTTCCCAGCGGACCGGGACGCTCTGCTCGGGCATGCCGCCGCCATTCAGCGGATCGGGCGCGAGGCGGGTCCACAGCACCACGCCGTCGGGCGTCGGATCACCCGAGGCGACGCCGAGCGTGAACAGCGGGTTCGTGTAGGCCGGCGCCGCGGCCAGCCCGGCCCGGCCGAGCATGGGCAGCAGCGAAGCGGCGGCCGTTTGGCTCAGCACGCGCCGGCGAGTGAGGTTGGCCATAGTCGTACCAGTCTTTGAAGATGGGGCACTCCCCACCCTTGCCCTCCCCCGCAAGGGGGGAGGGAAGAAAAGCAATTTACTACAAAGTCCCTCCCCCTTGTGGGGGAGGATTTAGGTGGGGGATCGTTAAAATCAAATCACGCCTTCGGCCGCGAGCGCGGCGAGCTCCGCGTCCGATTTTTTCAGCAGCCCGCCATAGATCTCGGCGTTGTGCCGGCCGATCGCCGGACCGGCGAAGGCGATACGCCCCGGCGTCGCGGCGAGCTTGGGCACGACGCCCGGCATGACGACCGTGCCCTCGTCTTCGTCCGGGACGGCAACGACGTTGTTGCGCGCCTTGTAATGCGGGTCCTCGGCGATGTCGGCGGCGGTGTAGATGCCGCCGAAGGGCACGTTGGCCGCGCCGAGGCGCTTGTCGATCTCGGCGAAATCACGGTCCGCGATCCAGTCGGCGAGAAGCTGCTCCAGCTCGTCGGCCCGCTCGATACGGTCGCGGCTCTTGAGGTAGCGCGGGTCCGTGGCGAGCCCGGGAATCTCCGTCGCCTCGGCGAGGCGCTGCCAGACCTTGTCGCCGCCGGCGGCGATCTGCACGAAGCGGCCGTCCCGCGTCTTGAAGGTGCCGGCGGGCGCGAAGGTCGGGTTGCGGTTGCCGATGCGCTCGCGGATCGCGCCCGTCTTGGCGAACTTGGTCATCATGTCGGCGGTGATGCGGAAGGTCGGCTCGTAGAGCGCCAGGTCGATCATCTGCCCTTCCCCGCCCTGCGCGTCGCGCTGATAGAGCGCGAACATCGCCGACAGCGCGCCGAAGGTGCCGGTGTTGTAGTCGGCGGTCGGGAAGGCCGGGCGCACCGGATAGCGGTCGGGAAAGCCGGTCGGATACATGTAGCCGGAAAAGCCGAGCGCGATGCGGTCGTAGCCGGCGCGCTTGCTATAAGGCCCCGTCTGGCCGTAGCCCGAGACGCGCACCATGATCAGGCGCGGGTTGAGCGCGTGCAGCGCGTCCCAGCCGAGGTTCCATTTCTCCATCGTGCCCGGGGTGAAGTTCTCGAACAGCACATCCGCCTCCGCGGCGAGCTCGCGCAGGATCGCCTGGCCCTTGGGAACGCGCAGGTTGAGGGTGACGCATTTCTTGTTGCGTCCTTCCACCATCCAGTTGGGGGAGCGCACCGCCTTGCCGTTCTGCGGCGTGCCGCGCAACGCATCGCCCGCGCCCGGCTGCTCGACCTTGATCACCTCGGCGCCGAAGTCGCCCAGCATGGTCGCGCCGAACGGCCCCGCGATGAGCTGGCCGATATCGAGCACCCGGATGCCGGAAAGCGGTAATGCGGTCACGATATAACTCCTTGTTCTAATTGCCCCCCACCCAACGCTCCCCCGCAAGGGGGGAGGGCTTCGATGCGTTCAACTCGATCTCCAAGTCCTCCCCCTTGCGGGGGAGG
>CAZPFL010000008.1:24179-27824 GCA_964585785.1 uncultured Rhodospirillaceae bacterium | reverse complement strand
CCCTACTCCGCCGCCTTGCCGGCGACGCCTGCTTCCACGCGGCGGTCCTTGGCGATCGCCTTGTTGGCGTCGAATTCGGCCTTGCGGCGCGCGATCTCCGCCGCCGACAGCCGCTCGATGTTGCTGAAGTCGAGCTTCCAGTCGGGATTGTCGCGCCAGCGCAGCGGCGACTGCACGGTGGTGCGCGGTCCGGGCGCCGATTCCAGCACCTTCAGCGCCAGCTCCATCGTGAAGGCCTGCGAGGCCACGTCGCCCGGCTTGCCCGCGGCGTTACCCAGCGGGAAGTCGCTGAACAGGAAACGCGGGACACCGACATGCTCGACGATGTCCTTGGCGCAGCCCATGATCACCGTCGGTATTCCGTTCGCCTCGAGGTGCCGTGCAACCAGACTCACGGTCTGGTGACACACCGGTCAATTGGCGACGATGACGGCGGCGTCGCTTCCGTCTTCACGGACGCGCGCCAGGATGTCGACGCAATCCTGCTCGATCGTGGTCTTCTGGCTGCGGTTGGTCGGCGCGCCGATGAAGCGGGACGCGATCTCGCCGATACGCCCCTCGGCGGCGAGCCGCTTGAGCTGCTTCAGCGGGAACCAGGTGTTGATGTCCTCCGCCGTGGTGTGCTTGCGGTCGATGCCGATATGCGAGATGCGCACATCCGGCTCGCCCTCGATGCCGGCGGTGTAGACGCGGTAGAACTTGGCCGCTGCGTTGTAAGGGGCGCCCGGCCCCTGGTCGCCCTTGTCGGGCTGATAGGGCGCCGCCGTGGTGACCAGCGAAACCCGGCACTGCGACAGCGGCTTCTTCAGCGGCGTGAAGGGCACATCGACATATTGCGCCCAGCGGTAGGGCTTGCCGTAGCCGAGCGTCTGGTAATAGCTGCTGATCCGCTTGAGATAGGGGATCGGCTGATCATGCTCGACGGCGAAATCCAATCCGTCCATTTTATCGGCCATTCTTCGTTCCTTCGATCTGTCTTTCCGTTACTCGCCCCGTCACTCGCCCTCGTCGCGTCTCCGCTCCGCCTGATAGCTCGCGTTGTCGATGATGACGGCCTGGGCGACGATGCAGCGCTCGCCGTTGAAGGTGATCGCGGGCGAGCCGTACAGCACGTAGCCCTGGTCGAGCGCGGCGGAGACCCGCTCGCAAAAGCTCTTGTCGTCGGGCCCGGTCAAAAGCCGGTAACGCAGGAATTCGGTCATCGTCCGGTACTCGTCTGGTTGCCGGTCACGTCGCAAGCGCAAGAATACCCGAAAAGCCGGCATTCCCATGGTGAAATATCATGCTTCGCGATTGCAGCAAAATCCGCCCTGCGGCAGTATCCGGCGCTTTCCGGGAGAACGGCATGCGGCCCTTGGACTGGCGCGTCGAGGAATGCTGCAACGCGGCCTGGCCCGCGCTTCGCGCGCACCGGCTTGGACATTGGGTGCTGCGCCTCGCGCCGGGGATCAGCCGCCGCGCCAACTCGCTCAACCCGCTCGGCCCCGAAGCGGGCGAGGTCGACGCCACGATGGCCGCCGCGGCGCCGCTTTTCGCCGCCGAGGGCCTGCCGATCCTGTTCCGGGTGCTGACGCCCCTGCTCGACCCCGGCGTGGACCGGCGGCTGGCGGATTTGGGCTACACGGCGGAGGGGGAGACGGCGACCCTCTACGGCGACATCACGGCGCTCCGGACGATGCCCGGCGACGCGATCGACTGCCTGCCCGGCCCGGATGACGCCTGGCTCACCGCCATGTCCGCGCTGCAGGGGCACAGCGCCGGTGCCGCCGCCGTATACCGCCGCGTCGTCGAAAAGCTCGCTGTCCCCGCGGCCTTCCTGCGCTGCGTCGTCGATGGCGAACCCGTGGCGCTCGCCTTCGGCGCGCGACACCACGGTCTGGTGTGCTGTGAATCCGTCATCACCGCGGCGCCGCATCGCGGCCGGGGCCATGCCCGCCGGCTCATGCAGGCGCTTTTCCACTGGGCCGCCGCGAACGGCGCAGCGGGCGTCTGCCTCCAGGTGGTGGCGGACAATGCGCCGGGGTTCGCGCTCTACCGGAGCCTCGGCCTGACGCGGGAGCTTTACCGCTATCACTATAGGCGGGCGCCGGAGTAATACCCCCCACCTAAATCCTCCCCCGCAAGGGGGGAGGGGAGAAAATTTCGTGATATCAAAGTCCTCCCCCCTTGCGGGGGAGGATTCAGGTGGGGGGAAATATTTCTACGTCCCGAGGCTGTACACCCGCGTCGCCGTGTCGTGGTAGAGGCTCGCCTTCTCCGCCTTGGAATAGTCCTTGGTCAGGCGCTTGAAGGAATTCCAGCACACGGTGTAGCTGCAGCTCAGCTCGTCGACCGGGAAGTTGCTCTCGAACATGCAGCGCTCGGGGCCGAACTTCTCGATGGTGAATTCGAAGAAGGGCCGGGTCGCGTCGATCAGCTCCTGGCTGGTCGGCGGCTTCGGCCGCTCGTGCCAGTGGAAGCCGTTGATGTCCATGTTGAGGCCGCCCAGCTTGGCGACCACGTTCGGGCATGTCGCCAGCTCGGCGATCTCCTTCTTCCAGAATGCGAGCACCTCGGCCCGCTTGCCCTCGTAGCGGCCGAGCCCGAGCGGCCCGCCGAAATGGTTGAGGATGATCGTCTGGTCGGGATTGTTGCGCGCGAGATCGGTAAGCTCGCCGATCTGGTTCATGTAGCACCACGCTTCGAAGGTGAGCTTGCGCTTCGTCAGCTCCTTCAGGCCCTCGCGGAAGGTCTTGTCCATGTAGCGGTGCGGCGGCGGATTGGTGCGGTGGTTGCGGATCGCGTCGTCCTCCTCCCAGGCGACCGCGTGGCGGATGCCGCGGAAGCGGCCGTTGCCGGCGGCGGTCAGCGCGTCGAGCACGGCGCCCGCCTTGGCGCCCCGCGTCAGGTCGGCGTGGCCGATGATGCCGGCGGCGACCCGCGTCTTGCCGTAGAGCCCGGACGCGCTCATCGCGGCGATGCCGTTGACGAACTCGACCTCGCCGATCGGCTTCATCTCCTCCGGCCCGTCGGCGCGGTACATCGAGTGGCACTCGATGAAGACGGTCGAGACGATGTTGTGCCCGCTGTTGGTGTCCTTGAGGATTTCGTCCAGCAGGTAGCGCGGCTCCGGCGAGTCCGGACGGAACTCCCACAGGTGATGGTGCGGGTCGCAGATCGGCAGGTCGGGCTCGAGCGCCTCTTCCTGAACCTGTGCGAGCCATTGCTCTCTCTTCGCCATGGGATATTCCTCCGTTCTTGTCCGATTGCCGGCCGTCGTGGCGGCGGCTTCATCTTATCGGCCCTCCCCGGTCAAAGCCAAATGGCGCAACGCCCGGTCGACTCGCCAAGCCCTGTCGTCGCGCCCTATACTCATCGCGCCGCATCGGTTGCGGCACACGTTCTCAGGGCGGGGTGGAATTCCCCACCGGCGGTATGTGCAGCGGGATGGTCCGCTTGCGCGAGCCCGCGAGCGCCCGCCGCGCGCGACGATGCAAGCGGCGGGGTCAGCAGATCCGGTGCGAGGCCGGAGCCGACGGTCAGAGTCCGGATGGAAGAGAACGGGACGCTGCCGGCCTGTCTTGTCGCACGGACGCGCGAGACGGCCACCGCTTCCCCAAAGCCCTGATTCTGGTAACCAAGGAGAGGCTCTTGCCATGAATCAGC
>CAZPFL010000008.1:0-24079 GCA_964585785.1 uncultured Rhodospirillaceae bacterium | reverse complement strand
CTTCCCCAAAGCCCTGATTCTGGTAACCAAGGAGAGGCTCTTGCCATGAATCAGCATGCCCCAATCACCGCCGACGTCATTCAGAACCCCGTCCAGCCCGCGCGCCTGCCCGACGGCAAGCGCCTCGCGCTCATCCGCGCCGGCTGGCACCGCGACATCGTGGACAACGCCTGCGACGCCTTCGTCGACGGCATGGCGGCGCGCGGCATCGCCCCGGACGCCATCGATCACGTCGTCGTGCCGGGCAGCCTCGAAATCCCGCTGCAGGCGCAGCGTCTCGCCAGGACCGGCCGCTACGCCGTCATCGTCGCGGCGGGGCTGATCGTCGACGGCGGCATCTACCGCCACGACTTCGTCGCGCGCAGCGTGCTCGACGGCATCATGCGCGTGCAGCTCGACACCGATGTGCCGGTGCTCTCGGTCGTGCTGACGCCGCATCATTTCCATGAGCATGGCGAGCACCGCGCCTTTTTCGCCGAGCATTTCCGCGTCAAGGGCGCGGAAGCGGCGGAGGCGTGCGCGATGACGCTGGCGAACGGAGCGTCGCTCGCCGCTGCCTGACGGGCACGGCCGACTTTCGTCACAGAATTTCCTCATTCCATCCGGAACCCGTTCCGCAAGGGCGTGTTGGTTTCGGTACGTCCGGCCGCATGTGCCGGCCGCGCTTCGCCACGCCGAAGCGCCATCCGAAACAACGGAGAGGAAAGCGACATGCGTAAAGTCATGATCACGACAGTGTCTACCATCGCCCTGGCCTTCGCCGGCGCCGGAATCGCCGCGGCCCAGGGCGTGAACACCGCGCCGCCGCAATCGATCACGCCCGGTAGCCCGGCCGCGGGCGCGATCAAGAAGAACGACACGATGCGCCACGATCCTGCCCTGCCGCGGGGCCAGATGACCACGCCGCCCGCCGGCGGCGCCATGGACCGGTCGCGCGATGCCGACCGCAGCAGCGCCGCGGACACTTCGGACCTCAAATCCTTCACCGCCGACAAGTCGGCGGCGGCGCAGGCGACCCTTCCGGGCGGGCTTTCGGCGGCCAAGATGATCGGCGCCGACGTGCGCGGCCCGTCCGGCGATAACATCGGCGAGGTCAAGGACCTTGCCGTCGGGCCCGACAACAAGGTGAAGAAGGCGATCGTCCAGGTTGGCGGCTTCCTCGGCATGGGCGCGAAGAATGTCGCGGTCGATATCGCCGAGCTGAAACCGCAGGGTCAAAAAAAGGGCTTCTCCGTCGCCATGACGGAACAGGAGCTCAAGAGCCTGCCCCACTACAAGCAGGAAAGCGGCCACTGGGTCCGCGACTATAAGGGCGGCTAATCCCATAGCCGTTATCGGCAAACGGCGTCGCGTTTTCGCGGCGCCCTTTGCCTGTCCTCGAGGGAACCCGGCGCTGTCCGCAACGTTCGTTCAAATAGGTAGCGGATAACGCTAAATCACCAAGGAGGTCAGCGATGGATTGGGACCGTGTCGAAGGCAATTGGAAGCAGTTCAAGGGACAGATTCAGACGCAATGGGGCAAGCTCACCGACGACGACCTTGACGTCATCAAGGGCAACCGCGCGCAGCTCGAAGGCAAGATCCAGGAACGCTACGGCAAGGCGAAGGACGACGTGCGCCGTGACATCGATCACTGGCTGACCCGGCTTTGACCCGCCGGCCGCGACTGTGGCGCCGCGCGCCGCCGTCGCGTAACCTTCTTCGGCGCGGCGCGACGGCGCCGCACCGGCGAGGAGGCGGCGATGATCCCGCGGACAATTTACTCGGGCGAGCATGAGCTGTTCCGGGACGGCGTCCGCGCGTTCATCGAAGCCGAGGTGACGCCGCATCATGCGGCCTGGGAAGCGGCCGGCATCGTCAGCCGCGAGGTCTGGCGCAACGCCGGCAAGGCCGGGCTGCTGTGCTGCGCGATCCCGGAGGCCTATGGCGGCGCCGGCGCGGATTTCCTGTTCAGCGCCGTCGTCGTCGAGGAACTGGCGCGGGCCGGCGCGACCGGACCCGCCTTCTACCTCCATTCCGACATCGTCGCGCCCTATATCCTGCATTACGGCAGCGAGGCGCTGAAGCGCCGCTGGCTTCCCGGCATGGCGTCGGGCGAGACGATCGGCGCGATCGCGATGACCGAGCCGGGCGCGGGCTCCGACCTTCAGGCCATTCGCACACGCGCGATCCGCGACGGCGATCACTATGTGATCGACGGCCAGAAGACCTTCATCAGCAACGGGCAGCTCGCCGATGTCGTGATCGTCGTGGCCAAGACCGAGCCCGGCGAGAAGGCCAAAGGCATCAGCCTGATCCTGGTCGAGCGCGGCATGCCCGGCTTCGAGCGCGGCCGCAACCTGGAGAAAGTCGGCTACAAGGCGCAGGACACGTCCGAATTGTTCTTCGACGGCGTGCGCGTGCCGGCATCCAACCTGCTCGGTGAGGCGGAAGGCCAGGGCTTCGTCCAGCTCATGCAGCAGCTGCCGCAGGAACGTCTGCTGGTCGCCATCCGCTGCGCCACGTCGATCGAGGCGGCGCTGGAATGGACGCTCGACTACACGACGCAGCGTCAGGCCTTCGGCCGGCCGCTGGCGCAGTTCCAGAACACGCGCTTCAAGCTTGCCGACATCAAGACCGCGGCCGCGGTCTGCCGCGTCTTCGTCGACCGCTGCATCGCGCTACATGCGGACGGCGCGCTCACGGCCGAGGACGCGGCGATGGCGAAGCTGCACGCGACCGAGCTGCTCTGCCGCGTCGTCGACGACTGCGTGCAGATGCACGGCGGCTACGGCTACATGTGGGAATATCCCGTCGCGCGCGCCTGGGCCGACTCCCGCATGAGCCGCATCGCCGGCGGATCGAGCGAGATCATGCGGGAAATCATCGGGCGCGACCTGTTGAAATGACGCCGTCGCGCGCTATTGCTTGCGCTGCGGGCTCTTGTCCGGCAGGTCGAGGCCGACCCCGACGAGGTGGCCGAACATCTTGGTTAGCTTGTCCAGATCCGCCTTCGGCAGCGGCGGCTTGAGGATGGAGGCGATATTGCTTTCCACATGCGCCGGGTTGCCGGTGCCGAACAGCACCACATGCACGCCCGGCTCGTGCCGGACGAAGCGATAGGCCGCGTCGGTCAGGCTGCTGGCGCCGCCTTCGTGGACCAGGAAGCCGAGCGGGTTTTCCTGCTCCGCCATTTCCGCCGGCAGCTCGCCCGCCGCGACCAGCTCCTTGACCGTGTTCCGGAGGTAGTCGGGCTGGCTGAAGATGTTGCGCACGACGAACATCAGCAGCGTCCCCGTGTCGTTGGCGATCGTGTCGGGGAAGACGAGCTGGCGCGCGTTCTGGTGCATCATGTTGAAGCCGAGCATGACGACCTCCCAGCATAGGTCCTTCGCCACCCGCTTCATCGTCTCGTGATAGTGATCGTTGGGCGAGGTCTCGGTGATGCCGAGATGGCGGAACTTGCCCTTCTCCTGTTCGCGCAGCAGGGCGGGCACCAGCTCGGCCATCACCCGGTCGTAGCGCGCCGGCGGCACGGCGTGGAGCTGGAACACGTCGATATAGTCGGTCTGCAACAGGCCGAGCGACCGGTCCAGGCTGGCGACGATCTGCTCGGCGTTGCACATCTCCTTGCCGTCGCGGATCGTTGCCTTGGTGGCGACCACGACCTGATCGCGCGGCACGCCCTTGATCGCCTTGCCGACGATGCCCTCGGTGCCGTAGGCGGCCGCGGTGTCGAGCAGGTTGACGCCGAGGTCCATCGCCTTCCTGACGATCGCGACGGACTCCGCCTCGCTCTTCCCCTGCCCCTGCCCGAGCCGGCTGTTGCCGCCGCAGCCGAGCCCGGCGACGCTGACCTTGAGGCCCGTTCTGCCAAATGTGACGTATTCCATGCGCGGAATTCCTTCTTGCCGAGAATGCGGGAGATTCGCAGCCGGTGCGGTGGCCGCAACGGTACTCGCGTGATTAGAATAGCGATATTGCAAAGCAACGCGAGAGTCATCGCGCGAATTACGGCAAGATTCACTGCGAGAGTCAGGGAGGAATTTCATGGGACGGGTCGACGGCAAGGTTGCCATCATCACCGGCGCGGCGTCCGGCTTCGGCGCGGCGACCACCAGGCTGCTGGTCAAGGAAGGCGCGCAGGTCGTCGCCACCGACAAGAATCTGCAGGGGGTTCAGGCCCTGGCGCAGGAGGTCGGCGGCGCCGTCACCGCGATGGCGCATGACGTGCGCCAGGAGGCGGATTGGGCCCGCGTCGTCGCGGACACCATGAAGCTGCACGGCCGGATCGACATCCTGATGAACAACGCCGGCGTCTATGGCAGCGGCGCGCCGCAGGACATCGAGAATATCAGCCTCGAGGAATGGCGCTTCGTCAACGACGTCAACATCGACGGCGTGATGCTCGGCTGCCGCGCCGCGATCCCGGCGATGGCCAAGAGCGGCGGCGGCTCGATCGTCAACATTTCGTCGATCGCGGGGATCCGCGGCACCGCGCATATCGTCGCCTACGGCGCCAGCAAGGGCGCGGTGCGCCAGCTCACCAAATCGGTGGCCCAGCATTGCGGCCGCAAGGGATACAAGATCCGCTGCAACTCGATCCATCCGGGGATGGTGCGCACCACGCTCGGCGACGACGTGCTGCGCTTCAACTGGGGCGACGCGGACAAGGGCGCCGCCCAGCGGGTCAAGGGGGTGCCGCTGGGCGAGCTCGGCACGGTGGAGGATATCGCCAACGCGACGCTGTTCCTCGCCTCGGACGAGAGCCGCCACATCACCGCGACCGAGATCATCATTGACGGCGGGTTGACCGGCGCGGGATAGCCGGTGCTAGCTGCCGGGCGGCTCCTCGCCCTGCGGCGGCGCCGCCACGGCGGCGCGGCGGAACACGCCGTTCGGCTCGAGCTGGGCGATGTCCCGGTCGCTGCCGGCCTCGCGCAGGATGACGCGCTTGGGCATGCCCCCCTCGCAATGGATGTAGTGCAGCAGCGCGGCCCGCATGTAGTCGGCCACCACCTTGCTGGGCAGGTCGATGAACTGGCCCTTCACATGGTGGATAATCGCGGTTTTCGTGACGTCGATCTCGGTCAGCACGCCGAGCTTGCGCAGCGCGTCCAGCGTCTGCTGGGCTTGCCGGCTCGCGGTTTCGACCAGCTCTGGCGAGCCTTCCGCCAGCGCCCGCTGATAGATCGAGCGGCCGGACAGGCTATCGACCTCGCGGGCGGCGTTGATCGGGTTGAGGAAGGCGGCGAAGGCGATGCAGAAGAGCGCCGCGCCGGCATAGGCCTTGGCGCGCTTGACGGGGAATTCGAGCTCGCCCAGGAAGGTCAGATAGGCGCCGAAGATCAGCAGCGTGAAGATCGCGACACCGACTGCCGTGACCAGCGCCTGCCCCACGATCAGCACCGTCAGCAGCGGCCCGGCGGCGACCTCCGGGCTGATATCCGCGTTGATCAGGCCGTTCTGGACGACGGCGAGGAAGACGAGGGTGTAGAAGACGAAGGCGGACAGGCAATAGGGCACGGCCGTCCGCTTGCGCCAGCGGACCGCCATCAGGTAGATGCCGGCCAGGCACGGCGCCGCGCCGAGCAGGCCGATCGCGATCACCGCGAGCATATGCGGATCTGTCAGGATTGACGGCATTCTGCCGGCTGTCCGTAGCGGTTTGTGTCTACAGAGCCTTCTATTTCATGGCTTGATGGAAAATCCGTTAAGACTTGGGGATTCCGTGGCCGAGCGCCCGTTCGTTCCGAGGGTGGAACGTCCCGCCCGCCTTTGCAGTTGCGCACGCCCCAGCGAACGCTCTCTCCTGCAGGTGTAGGAGTCGGGAATAAGATTCTGTTTTGAAATACGTTTCTTGCCTAAGGACCAACTGCAAAGGTGGTCGCGACAACCACAGGCGCAGGCCGCCTCCCCTGGCGAAAAACAGGGCCCTGAAACGGGAGAGGCCCGGCGGTTGGCAAGCCGCCGGGCCTGATAGGTAAATTCCTATCTTAGGAGTAAATCACACGGAATTTTCAGCAACAATAAGGCATTTCGGTACAATCAGTTGGCCAATCCGGTGCTCGAAAATCCGGACTCCATGGCCCAAATCGCCGCCTGGGTGCGGTTCTGGACGTTGATCTTCCGCAGCAGCGACTTCATGTGGATCTTCACCGTCGACTCCGTGATCTCGAGCCGGCGGGCGATCGATTTGTTGGAGTCCCCTCCCAGCAGGCATTCCAGGATCTCGCTCTCGCGCGCCGTCAGGTTGTGATCGAGCTTCTTGGCGCAATGCAGCCGCTTTTCCAGGCCGCCGCTCAGCCAGACCTTGGCCAATTCCGTCGCGAACACCTTCTCGCCGATCAGCATCAGCTTGATCGAATGGAGTAGCGCCTCCTTGGAGATGTCGCTCAGTAGGTAGCCGGATACGCCGGCGTTGAGGCAGGCGCTGAATTCGGTCGGAACCAGCGCCTCGGCCATGACCAGGACCGGGACGTCGGGCAGCTCGTCGCGGATCGATTCCACCGCTTCGGCCGGGTCCGCGTCCGGGCTCGGCTTGGCGTAGAGCACTAGATCGGGCCCATCGCCGTCACCCAGCGCGGCGGCGAGGTCCATGAAGTCGTCGATCTCGCCGGCCACCGCGAAGCTGTCGCCGTCCAGGTAGCTGCGAAGCCCATGGCGAAAGAGCTTCGACCCACCTACTAAATAAATGCGTACCTGATCCATCTTGTAACCCCAAATCTGCGCCGCTTTTCTTACAACATCGAAACTAGTATTAATTCTTGGAAAATTTTATCTAAACTAGGGATTAGTACTTTTTTAAGAAAGCCTATTACTTAAGTACTATTAGTAATAAAGTCACGGCTACAGTGAAGAAAAATAACGATTATTTATTATTTGTTTCAGTATTATCCATTCGCGGCATGGTTAATTTCGCGACGGCCGCGGGCCGAGCATGTGAGGCGGGTCACTGCCGAGGGTGACAGAGCCGCCTAGTTTCGCGGCAGCCTGGGCCGGACCGTCCGCCGACGCGGCCGGGGCCCGGACCTCCGTTCAAGAGCCGGTACGGAAGATTTGATCGCAGCGCGGCGGCCATGCCTGCCCCCATGGGGCAAGGCGCGGCGGCCGCCGTTCCACAGTCACGTCAATGTGATGGAGCCAAGCCGGTGCGTCCGGCCCGCGGATCGGAAAAGCGCGGCCTCAGTGCCGGGTCGCGCTGGCCGGCGTGCTCAGCTCTTCTTCGATGGCCGTCAGCACCCGCCGCCAATAGGCGAGGCCGCCGCTGTTGCCCGCGGCATCCAATTCATCGGCTTTCTTTTCGGCGAGATCGCGGCTTGCGCCGCCATGTTGGAGAATTAGCATTCTGGCGACGAGGTTTACATCCGGCTTGACGAGCATGAGTTGGTGGTCCCTCCCAATGTCCGGAGTAAGGTTACCGGCTCCTTAACGGGCCCGGCTGTGATCTTCGTCACGCGGCTGCTAAATTATTCGGAGTTTATGGCATTCCCATGACAGAAGCGCCGGAACCCGAGGGGGTTCCGGCGCTGGGACTGTCGATTTTGCGAATTCCACCCGTGCTGCGCTAATGCAGCGTGCCGGCTCCCCGCCCTGAGAGGCGTCCATCCACCCGATCTTCGATTTGTCCGTCCAGGAGCATGTCGATGGCGCGCGCCACCCGCATCCAGGCGGCGCCGCCTTCCACATCGGCCTCGCGGAGAAACCGCTCGGCCTGGCGTTTTGCGTGTTCGGCCGCCAGCTCGCCATGCTCCTCGATCAGGACCTTGGCGAGGTAAAGGCTTTCATGCTCCTTCAGCATCGGCGACTTGGTCATGGTCTTGCTCCCCAACTTGCGCCGATTTGAGCAGGAAAGACCGGCGGGGTAAGTGACGCGGGTCACCTCGGGCGCCGCCACCGGGTGTGAACTGCGCCAACACACGGTATTTTCACGATAAGTTTTACTTCATAGGCACTTATATACATTTATTCATCTTATAATTGATCTTTTCGCGCTAACAGGAATATGGCTACATATCTGCCGTAAGCCCGGCGCGCGGCGAATCCGCCCGGATGCCCTGGTGGGAGAAGACGCGCCGCCTCGATTGGCTTATAGTTTTTGGTGAGTAACAGGGGGTTCCTGCAAATGGGTGTTCGGCGCCTTTCGCCGATCCTGATTGTCTTGGCGCTGGCGGTCGGGGCGTTGGTCGCCTGCTCGTCACCCAAGACCGCGCCGGAAATGCGCACCGACACGCTGCCGACGCAGCTCCCGCCCGCGGAACTGCCGACCTATGCGAAGGGCGACCGCTATGTTTACGACAACCCGCGCGAGGTCTGGACGATCGTCGGGCTGCATGACGGGCTGGTTAACTGGGAAAGCTCGCTGGGCGAGACGCGCACCACGATGTTCGATCCGCTGCTGCCGCCGATCGGCTGGAAAAAGGCCGACGAGTCCGAAGGCAGCCGGCAGATCCTCGAATGGAGCGGCGGCATGTTCCCGCTCAAGGCGGGCAACAAGCTGACCTTCAAGACGGCGGTCCAGGTCAAGGGCGAGAGCGGCCACGCGCTTTTCATCTGGAACTGCTACGCGGGCAACCCGCGGCTGATCGAGGTGCCGGCCGGCGCCTTCGCCGCGGTACCGGTCTACTGCCGGCGCAGCGACGGCAACAAGCTGCATACCTTCTACGCACCCGCCTTGAACAACGCGGTCTCCATCGTCCTCGCCACGCCGGAGGGCAAGGAAACCACCCGTAACCTGATCGACTTCCAGCCCGGGAAAGGGCCGCGCGTCTCGGCGCCGCGGGTCGAATCCCTGCCCGGCGGATGGTCCGCGGCGGCGATCGCCACCTGGTCGCAGGAGGCTGCCGGGCTGCCGCGGGTGCAGCCCGAGGCGGTCGCGACGGCAAACCCGCCCGTCGGTCTCGCCACGCCGACCGACACGTCGCGCAGCGCGGATGAGATCCCGCACGTGACCGAGCCCGAGAGCGCGGCAAGCGCGGAGCGCACCATGCTGGCCCTCCACGCCCCGGTCGTCACGCCGCCGCCCGCGCCGGAGCCTACGCCCGCGCCGACAAAGCGTAAGTCCACCGCGCAGGCAGCGCACGGGGCGCCGCAGAAGGTCGCGCTGACGATCGGCACCCGCTATTACGGCGCCCATATCGGCTCCTTCAAGTCGCGGGAAAGCGCGGAGCGCGGTTGGAAGATCTACGCCAAGCAGCTGCCGGCGATCCATAAGACGGCGCGCCACGCGGTCTACGAGATCGACCTCGGTCCGCCCAAGGGGCTGATGTATCGCCTTGTCGCCGAGCCTTCGACCTCGAAGGCCGACGTCGAGAAGCTCTGCACTGCCGTGAAGGCCGAAGGCGGCTACTGCCGCGTCGTCGCCTTCAAGCCTTCCTGACAGGACCTGGGGCGGGCTCCCTACCCTTTCTTGCGATTCACGAAGGCGGTCATCATGCGCCGCGGCTCGTCGCTGCGGTAGGAATCGACATAGGCCTGGATTCCGGCGCGCGCGCCCTCGGTCACCGACATACGGTCCCAGTCGATGATCAGGCGCTTCTGGATGCGCACCGCGCGCGGGCCGCAGGCGAGCAGCGATTGGACCCACGCCTCGACCGCGTCGTCGAGCGCCGCGTAGGGCACCAGCTTCTGCAGGTAGCCGATGCGGTAGGCTTCGTCGGCGTCGATGTGGTCGCCCGTCAGCACCAGCTCGACCGCCTTGCCCCAGCCGATCAGCTTGGGCAGCACGGACGCCTCCATGCCCGAAGGGATGCCGAAGCGGGTCTCCGGCATGCCGAATTTCGCATGCGCCGCGCCGACCCGCATGTCCGCGCAGGCCGCGATCTCCATGCCCGAGCCGAAGCAATAGCCGTTGATCCGCGCGATCACCGGAACCGGAAAGCTGCGCACGGCGTCGCAGGCGCGATGCGTCTTGGTCGCCGAGGCTTCCGCCTGGTCCAGGTCGAACAGCGCCATCTCCGCTAGGTTGGTGCCGCCGACGAAGGAGCGGTCGCCCGCGCCCGTGATCACGACCGCGCGCAGACTCTCGTCGTGCTTCAGCTGCGTCATGACCTCGATGAAGCGCTCCTTCCCGGCGACGCCGAGCGCGTTGCGCTTCGTCGGGTTGTTGAAGGTCACCCGCGCGATGCGTCCGGCATCGCCCCGGTCATCGTATTCAAGCAGCACGAGCGAAGCCGGATCGGCGTCAGTGGTAGCGGTCATGGGATTTCTCCTTTTGGAATAGGCGTGACAAAATGTCTTCCACCTTCGAGACAGAGCACGGATAATCGGCTTCGGCGCACGGCGGGCGTTCGAGCAGGGGATGGGTCAATGGATGGCGGCCAGCCGGGAATATCTGATTTCAGCATAGCAAATCCCGCGGAAGGCGGCTTCGACGCGAAGAAGCTGGCTTCCGCGATCGCGTTCGCGCGCGACGAGGCGGAGACGCCGTGGCCGCGCGACCTCAGCCAGGGGATCGCGGATGCGGGCATTCATGAGCCGCCGCCCTGGAACGAGATTCTCGGCCCGACCAAGCCACGCGGCGGGCCGAACGGCATCATCCTGCGCCATGGCATGATCCTCGGCAGCTGGGGCGACATCCATCGCGCCGACATGACCTTCAGCGTGGCGAAAAGCTATCTCGCGCTGCTCGCCGGCCTCGCCGTCGCGGACGGGCTGATCAAGGATCTCGACGACGCGGTGCGCGGCTACGGCCTCGACGACGGCTTCGACTCCCCGCAGAACCGCAGCATCACCTGGCGCCACCTGCTGACCCAGACCAGCGAATGGGAGGGCGAGCTGTGGAGCAAGCCCGACCTGGTCGACCGTAACCGCCAGGTCGGCGCCGGCAGCGACAATACCCGCAAGGGCACGCCCCGGACTTTGCAGAAGCCGGGCAGCTTTTATGAATACAACGACGTGCGGGTCAATCGCCTGTCACTGTCGCTGATGCAGCTTTTCAAGCGGCCGCTGCCGGACGTGCTGAAGGAGCGCATCATGGACCCGATCGGCTGCTCCGGTGACTGGGAGTGGCACGGCTACCGCAATTCCTGGATCGACATCGACGGTCAGCGCCTGCAGTCGGTGCCCGGCGGCTCGCACTGGGGCGGCGGGATCTGGATCAGCAGCGTCGATCACATGCGGGTGGGTGAGCTCATCCGCCGCAACGGCGCGTGGAACGGCCGGCAACTCCTGCCCGCCTCCTGGATCGCCGCGATCCGCGAGCCCTGCCCGGTCAAACCGATCTACGGCCTGCTGTGGTGGCTCAACACCGGGCGCACGCAATACCCGAACGTACCGGAAAGCAGCTTCTTCGCCCGCGGCGCCGGCTCCAACGTGATCTGGGTCGATCAGGACCTCGAGGTCACCGCCGTCATCCGCTGGATCGACCAGAAGAAGATCGGCGACTTCCTCGGCCGCGTGGTGGCGCGGTTGCCGTACCGATTGCGGTTTTGTTTTTCCCTCCCCCCTTGGGGGGGTGGGTCCGGGTGGGGGGACTTACAAAACACGACTGCAGTCGGAGAGTTGCTCACCCCCCACCTAAATCCTCCCCCGCAAGGGGGGAGGACTTAAGACGGGCAATGCCATACCAAATGAACGCCCCATCCTGAGCTTGTCGAAGGATCAGGCCGCGCCTCCTCAGAACGTCTCCGACCACGGGCGAAGCTCGATTTCCCAGCTCCAGGCGCTGCGGTGCTGGCGGTGGACGTGCAGGTAGGTCTGCGCGATCGCGTCCGGGTCCAGCAGGTCGTCGTCGCCCCGCCGGCCCGCGCGCGGATCGTCCGGGCCCTGGCGGATGCCGCCGTCGATCGGGAAATGCGCGACATGGATGTTCCGCGGCGCCAGCTCGCGCGCCATGCTCTGCGCCAGGCCGCGCAGCCCGAACTTGCCCATCGCGAAGGAGGAGGACTTGGCGTAGCCCTTGTAGCTCGCCGACGCACCGGTGAAGAGGATCGTGCCGCTGCCGCGCGGGATCATCTGCCGGGCCGCCGCCTGGCCGACCAGGAAGCCGCCATAGCAGGTGATCAGGATCGCCTGGCGCACCGCCTCGGGGTCGAGCTCTTCGACCGGCCCGCGGCCGCCGCGGTTGCTCGCGTTGTAGACGACGATGTCGGGCGCGCCGACCTCGGATGTGGCGCTCGCGAACAGCTTGGTGACCGCCTTGGCGTCGCTGGCGTCGCAGGGAAACGCCTTGGCGCCGATCTCGGAGACCAGCGGCGCCAGTTTCTCGATATTGCGGGCGGCGAGCGCCACCCGCATGCCCTCTGCCGCGAAGAGCCGGGCGAGCGATGCGCTCAGCCCCCGGCCGCTGCCCACGATCAACGCCGTTTCTTTGTCCGCCATGACGCGCCTCCCCGTGTTTCGCCTCTATTGGGTGGGGCCAGTATATAGAGCGATCGCGATGCCGTGCAGCGCCGCCTTTTCAACTCCCCGTTAACGAGACTGGGCTAGCGTGCGCCGATGCGCCTGGCCCCCCTGCTCACGATCCTGACATCCCTCGCCGCTGCGACGCTTTTCGGCCCTCAGCTTGCGGCCGCCGCGCCGGCGCAGCGCCTTTCGGTCGTCCAGGAGCGCAGCTGGCACGGCATTCGCCTGCTCGCGCTCAAGCCGGAGCGTGGCGTCCGTTTCGACGTCTCGATCCTGCCGCCCGCCCAGGGGCTCGACCGGATCGCCGAGGCGCTCGACCAAATCGCCCGCAAGTCGCCCGCCAGCGCCGCGGCTATCGATCGCCTCAAGGCCGCGGGGCGGGTGTCGCTGGTCTATTTCCCGAATGATTTCCGCGACCGCAACCGGCCGGGCGCCCAGACGATCGCGCTCTTCCTGCCCGAATTCCTGAAGCAGCACGGGCTGGGCACGGATGGCCTCGAATTCGCCGTCGTCATCAACCAGTTCGGCGTCAAATGGCCGGCCCGCGAGCTGGCGGCGATCATCGTGCACGAGCTGGCCGGGCATGGCCTCCAGCATCTCGAGGGCCGGATAAAGACGTCGCGCGTGCTCGACCTCGAATGCGAGGCGTCGCTTTACCAGGAGCGCGCCTATCAGGATCTCGGCCTGCCCAAGCGGTCGCACGCGATCGTGTTGTTTCGCCGCCAGATGGAAGACCGCTACTGCGCCGATTTCCGCGCCTTTCTGCGTCGGCGGATGCCGGACAAGCTCGCGCTCTGGGACGTGCTCAACCCGAATGTCCCCGAGCTGCTGGCGCTGTTCCGGGACTACCGCGCGACCCTGACCGCCCGGAAGGGCAGCGCCGCGGGACCGCTCAGCGCTCGTAGCCAATGAAGCGGGTGAAATCCTCGAGCGGCGCGCGGTCGGTGCGCAGCTTGTTGGCCGGCGCATCGGTATCCTCGTAGCCGACCGAGAGGCCGCAGACCACCGTCTCGTGCTCGGGAATGTCAAGCTGGGCGCGGATGATCTTGTGGTATTGCGCGAAGGCGGCCTGCGGGCAGGAATGCAGGCCGTGGCCGCGGGCGCTGGTCATGATGTTGCCGATGAACATGCCGTAGTCGAGCCAGCTGCCGATCTCGAGCCGTTTGTCGATGGTGAAGATCATGCCGACCGGCGCGCCGAAGAAGCGGAAGTTCTCGCCCCGCTGCGCCTTCATCCGCTCGGCGTCGCCCTTGGCGATGCCCAGTAGGTTATAGAGCCCCCAGCCGACCGTGCGGCGACGCGACAGGTACGGCTCGAAGAATTCGTCGGGATAGTATTTCCAGGCCCGCTCATGGCCCTTCTCGTCCGAATCATGCGCCGCGAGGATGGCCTGCGACAGTGCCTCCTTCGCCGCGCCCGCCACGACATAGATCCGCCAGGGCTGCATGTTGGTGCCGCTCGGCGCCCGCGCGGACACTTCGAGGATGCGCTCGATCACCGCGCGCGGCACCGGCGTCGGCAGGAAGGCGCGCACCGACCGGCGCGAGGTGATGGCCTCGTCGGCCGTATGGGCGACCTCGGCGAAATCGGGGGGCGGCGGAAGCTCGGTCTTGGCGGTGGCGCTCATCTCGGGTCCATGACGGTTATGGTGGCGGTTGCGGCGGCGGGCGGACTCAGGCGTGTTTATACGAAGAACCGGCCGGCGGGCAAACGCGCCGGCGCGAATGGGGCCGTCTGAATTTTAGCGCATCGGCGCGACAACCCCTGTTCCCATGTCGCGGCAGGACGGCTATGCGCTTAGGTCTCCTTGCCGCTAATGTCGCAGCAAACGATACGGTAGCCCAAATCCAACGCATCCAGCGCCAAAAGATGGCGGTTGCGTTCGGCCCAGCGTCCGCTTGAAAGGTCGGCACGGAGCCTTGCCAAGCCGGCCTCGGCTTTAATCTGCGCGAAGCTGGACATCGCGCTTCGCACCTCGGCGCTGAGGTAGGATTCCGGCCTTCGCCAGTAAGCACACAGCAGGCCGTCGGTACAATCATGCGGAATTAGAACCGGCGTCATATGGACCGGCCCGATCTTGCGTTCCAGCATCGTCGCGAGGGCGGCGGAATTCGGGAAAATCTCGCGGTCGTGGGCCCTTATCTCGGGGAAATAGTCCTCCGTCAGCCAGAATGGGGCGGCATCGGCAACCCATGTCAGCAGAACGGCACGCTTGCGCGCCACCCGTGCCATCTCACCAAAGCCGCGTTCGAGGTCCGTCCAGTGGTGAGCGCTGAGAACGGCCATCGCGGCATCGACGGAGGCCGTCTTCAAAGGAAGCGCCTCCGCAGATCCCTGTATGCAGGGCGCGGTCCCTGCAGGGCGCTGCCGAATCATTACGTCGGATGGCTCGACCGCAATCACCGTTCGGTCGGACGGCTCATAGGAGCCTGTTCCCGCGCCGATGTTCACCACGCTTACGGCGTCGCCGAGCGCCGCATCGATCGCCGACGCGATCCGGTGATCCGGCCGACGAAACGCCGCGTAGCCACGCCCGATGCTGTCGTAGAAGGCCATGCATCCAACCGTCGAGAAAAATCGGTATCGGAAATATCCTCGTTTCTACCCTATCGGCCGAAGATATTGTCGAAATCCAAGCTGATCTTCTACGCGCCGCCCCGTTCGAAGGGCGGTTCACGGGCTCGGCTGCTCGCGCACCTCTTCGAACAGCCAGTCCCGGAACGCCATGACCTTGGGCAGCTTCTCGCTGCGCCGCGGATAGACGACGTAATAGCCGAAGGCGGAGGGCAGGCTGAGCTCGAACAGCTGGACCAGGCGGCCGGCGGCCACGTCGCTGCCGATCAGCGCGGTGCGCGCCAGCGCCACCCCTGCGCCCTCGATCGCGGCGTTGATGCAGGCGCTCGCGTTGTCGAAGCGCAGGCCGTGGCTGGCGTCCACATTGGTCACCTCGGCCGCCTTGAGCCACATCGCCCAATTCGGGTGCGTCTCGTCGAGCAGCGGGCTCTCGTCGTGCAGCAGCGTGAAGCGCGCGAGGTCGGACGGCTTTTCCAGCGGCTTGCCGCTCTCCAGGAGATGCGGGCTGCAGACCGGCGTGACCTCGGAGGCGAGCAGCAGCTCGACCGCCAGATCGGCATAGCCGCCGCGGCCGAAGCGGACGCCGATATCCACCCCGTCCCGCTCGTAGTCGATCAGGTCCATGGTGGTGGTGATGCGGATGTCGATCTCCGGGTGCCGCGCGTTGAAATGCTCGATCCTGGGGATCAGCCATTTCGCGGCGAAGGACGGTGTGAGGGCGACGTTGAGCGGGCCGGTCTGGTGATAGAGGGCAAAATTTTCCATCGCCTCCGCAAAGGCGGCGAAGCCCTTGCGGACCCCCGGCAGGAGCCGCTGCCCCTCGTCCGTCAGCATCAGCGTGCCCTTGGCGCGGCGGAACAGCCGGGCCCCGAGAACCTCTTCCAAGCCCTTGATTTGATGACTGATTGCGGCGGGCGTCACGTTCAGCTCCTCCGCCGCGCGGGTAAAGCTGCGGTGCCGGGCGGAGGCTTCGAACGCCCTGAGCGAGTTCAGCGGTGGTAGGCGCGTCTGCATATCAGCGACCTTATAGACTTTAGATTTTCTAAAAAATATATTGAGAAAGTATCTCTTGTCTATAGTAAGCCGGATCACTAAATTGTGCAGTGCAACCTAGCAATCACATTAAGTTACCAAAAGGTTACTAAGTCAACTCGAAGACAGGGCCCCACTGGGAAAAGCGCTCGAAGTTAGATTATCTAAATAGGTCAAGAGAGGAGTTATCTCAATGCCGTACAATCGCGAAATTTCCCATTTTGCGCCCCTTCCGACCGGTGCGCTGCCGACCCATGAAGAGCTGGGGGTATTGGTCCGCCGCGCGAATGAAGAGCGCGCCCGTGCCGTCGTCCGCACGATCGGTCGTCTGTTCCGTTCCAAGCGCTAAGCGCTTTGTTATTCCCTCCCTCCTCCCTGGGATTGGAGGCCTGAGCCCCGTCCGCTAACGCGGTCGGGGCTTTTTTCTCCCCGGAAGGCCGGATTTTCGGCGGTTTTCCGGCGAATTCCAGCATAGACACTATCAAGATATTGAGGTATTAGGGTCTCAAGCCCACAATATGCGGGTGGGAGGTCGCGTGTACCCAAGGTCATTCTCGATTTTGCCGGCGATCCTGGCGGCCGTGGCCCTGCTGCTGGCCGGCGGCTGCGCGAATCAGTCGCTGATTCAGGGCCCGAAAGGCGCCTCGGACGCGGAAACCGCAAAGTTCGAGCCGATTCGCGACATCCCTATCCCGACCGGGTCCACCCTCGACAACGACAAGTCGCTGATCCTGGCCAACGACAAGGAATGGACGGGCCGAGTCGTCCTCAAGGCCGATCCGTCGATGCCGAAGCTGTTCGCCTATTACGGCCAGCAGATGCGCAATCTCGGCTGGCAGCCGGTCGCCAGCGTCATGGGCGAGACGGGCGTGCTGACCTTCGTCCAGGGCGCGCGCGCGGCGACCGTGCAGATCAAGCCCGCCATGTTCGGCGGCTCGATCGTCACCGTCACCATGGCGCCGCGCCACGATGCCAGCGGCTTCGGCACCCAGGCCGTCGTTCCCGATCAGTCGATCCAGGCCGAGCGCTTGCCGCCCTACGGCGCATCCTCCCGCCACTAGATCTCCCCCACGCCGTCCCTGGCGCATCGAAGAAGGTGCAGCCGTCATGCCGGCTCGATAGAATGCGTCCATGGGGCAGGACCGAATTACGCACAACTGACAGGCAGGGACCTTGTTATGAAAAAGATATTGATCGGCTTGGTCGTCATTATCGTGATCGTCGCCGGCGGGCTGTTCTACGTCTGGCAAAATCTCGGATCGCTGATCAAGACCGTGGTCGAGAAAGCCGGCACCGAGGTAACGCAGGTAAAAGTCAGCCTGAAGGACGTCGACACCGGCAAGCTGACGTCGGGCGAGATTGCAATGCACGGGCTTGTCGTCGGCAATCCGCCGGGCTTCAAGACGGATTCGGCCATCAAGCTGGGCGAGGTCAGCGTCAAGGTTGACCCCTCCACCGTGACCTCCGACACCATCGTCGTGAAAGAGGTCGTCATCGGCGCGCCCGAGATCACCTACGAGTTCGGCGCCAACGGCAGCAACATCGGCACGATCCAGAAGAATGTCGAGAAGGCTACCGGCGGCGGCAAGGGCGGCAGCGCGTCCTCGTCCGAGAGCGGCGGCTCGAAGAAGAAGGTGATCATCGAGAACCTCTACGTCCGCAACGGCAAGGTCAACGTCAGCGCTGATTTCCTCCAAGGCAAGACGACCGGCGCCAGCCTGCCGACCATTCACCTCACCGATATCGGCAAGAGCAGCGGCGGCGCGACGCCGGCGCAAGTGGCCGAGCAGGTGATCGCGGCGATCAGCAAGTCGGCGACCAGCGCGGTCAGCAAGCTGGACATCAGCGGCATCAAGGACGCCCTCAGCAAGGAGCTCGGCGCCAAGATGGGCGACATGCAGAAGACCTTGCAGCAGGGCACCGGCGGCGCAACCGACGCGCTGAAGAAAGGCACGAGCGGCGCCGAAGAAGGCATCAAGAAGCTGTTCGGCAAATAGGCGGGGGATATCGCGGTTAAGAGCGTCCCTCAATGACGCGGGTATCGCGCCATGGATGCCGCGGACGAGCCGTGGCATGACGATAAGTGTTTCGCTTCAAATAAAGATCGTCACTCCCCGGCTTGTCCGGGGAGTCCATGTGCGCCACCCCATCCGGCAGCCGAGAGGCTGACTGCGGCGCCGTATTCTCGGTCCGCGCATCCACGATTCTCCTTCGAGCAACGCAACGAACCCGCCCCCTCACCCGTCGCGCGGCATGGCCTTTTGCAGCAGGCTGACGACCGGGATCATGCGGGAGATCGCGTTCTGGCAGAAGTCGTCGAGCGCCGTCTCCACGGCGGCGAGCGCCGCGCGCTCCGGTAGCGGCGGCTGGCCGAGATCAGGCGCGAGAGCGGCGCCGCGGGCGCGGGCGTCGGCGCGCACAGCATCGATGCAGGCCAGCAGCCGGCCGTCTCCGTCCAAGGCCGCGAGCAGCGACCAGTAGAGCGCGAGAAAGCCGGGCCAATGCGCGAGCTGGCGCGGCATGCTGACGAGGATGTGGTCGCGGCCGCGCGTCCCCAGGCGGTTGACCGAGCGCACCAGTGCCGCGGCGTCGGGACTCATCTCGGCCGGCGCCAGCAGCGGCGGCAGCGCCGCGCCGATCGGCGGCTCGGGCGCCCCGGCCGGCGCGGGCGCGCTCGCTGCCGGCGCGGCCTCCTTGCGAAGCCGCGCCAGCAGCGCGGACAGCGTGACCAGGTTCAAGCCGTTGCTGCGGTCGTAGCTGTCGAGGATCGCGCGGATCACGCGCTCGGCGGCCGCATCGACGCCGCAGGCGCGTAGGGCGGCGGCGGGCAGCGATGGCATCTCCGGCAGGCGTTGCGCCGCGCGCAGCGCCCGCGCCTCGTTCTGCACGCGGCCCGCCGCGTAGAGCGGCTTGACCGCGCCCCAGGCCCAGGCGAGGCCGCCCGGGGTCGCCGCGAGGTTGCGCCAGATCAGGTTGACGATCGGCACGCCGAGCGTCGCGCGGATGTCGGCGTAGAGTGCGGCGATGTCACCGGTCGCGTCCGCTTCGGCAATGGCGGGAACGGGATCGCCGGCGCTCAGCTTAGCCAATGCTGCCTCCGCCGCAGACATAGAGCGTCTGCCCGGTCACGTAGGACGCGCCGTCGCTGAGGAAGAAGCCGACCGCGGCGGCGATCTCCTCCGGCCGGCCCATGCGGCCCATCGGGATGCCCGCGATGACGCGCTCGTATTCCTCGGAGCCCGGCGGCATGTTGCTTTCGAACAGCTCGGTCGCCGTTGCGCCCGGCGCGACCGCGTTGACGGTGACGCCGTCGCGCGCCACCTCCCGCGCCCAGACGCGGGTGAAGCCGATGATCCCGAGCTTGGCCGCCGCATAGGCGGTGCGCTTGACCCGGCCCAGCGTGGCGCGGGTCGAGATGTTGACGATGCGCCCATAGCGCCGCTCGCGCATGCCCGGCAGAAAAGCCTGCGCGCATTGCAGCGGCGCCCGCAGGTTGACGGCGATCTGCGCGTCGAAATCCGCCAGCGTCGTGTCCTCGACCCGGGTCGGGACGAAGAAGCCCGCGTTGTTGACGAGGCGGTCGATTCGGTGGCGCTCGGCGATGCGTCGCAGTACGTCCGTCGTCTCCGCCGCGTCGGCGAGATCGGCCGTGTAGTAGTCGCCGGGAAAATCGCCCTCGGGCGCGCGGCGCGACAGCCCGATCACCGTGTCGCCGAGCGCCGCCTGCTGCGCGGCGATGGCGAGACCGATGCCGCGGCTGGCGCCGGTGATCAGCGTGACGCGCCCTGTCCCGTGTTCCGTCATGCGCGCGGCCTCATCGCAGCACCACCCGGTCACGCTCCACATTCTGGCCGATGCGAGCGGCGATCGCGTCGGTCAGCGCCTTGGCGATCTGCTTCGCCGTGATGCCTTCCAGCTCGACCGCGCCCTCGCCGCGCCAGACGCAGTGCCCGTTGTCTTGCCGATTCAGCTCGAGCGACATGATAAGAAAGTTCGATACGCTATACTTCCGCCGGTTCTTTTGCCCGCCAAGGATGCTGTCCTTGTGGGTGGACCAGACATTGAACAGGAGCTCGGCCCGCGCCCGCTGATTGCGCGCGTGGATGTCGATCTGGCCGAGCGACGGCCCCCGCCGGCGCACTTCCACGGCCGACTCTTCGGCGGAGTAATAGAGCTGCAGCGGCGTCGATTTGCGCACCGGATGGCCGGAGCGCTCGACCGCCTGCTTCATGTGCTCCTTGATCGAGAGATAGAGCGGCGAATCATCCGCCGGCGCCAGCGTGACGGGCGCGCCCTTCTTCAGCGGGCCGCAGACCTGCGCGGTCACCGTCGCTTCGGCGGCGGCCGCCGCGCCGGCCCAGAAAAACAGCAGCAAACACGCCAACAGCCCGGCCGGCCGCGCGCGATGTCTCGTCAACGGCCAGGCCGTCATCCCCTCCTCCTTGATCTCTGCGTGGCGACGCGCTTCACTGTACCATACCGCCTTACGCGGCATAATCGCCGCCGCGCTCCACAAGAAAAAATCAGGAGGGATCCGCCATGCCGAAACGCTGGACGCAACGCCCCGAAGGCTCGACCTGGGGTGACTTCGGAGAGGACGATCAGCGCGGCCGGCTCAACCTGCTGACGCGCGAGAAGGTCCTGCAGGGCATCGCCGAGGTCAAGGAAGGGCTCAACTTCTGCCTCAGCCTGCCGCTCGACCTGCCGGGCGGCACCGGGCTCAACCCGCGCCGCCATCCGCCGCAGCTCAAGCCGGTCTACCGCGAAGGCAAGGTCGCTTTCTGCCAGGCGATGAGCGCGTATAACCCACTGGTGAACAGCGCCACCTGCGACGACGCCATGCTGCTCTACAGCCAGTATTCGACGCAGTGGGACGCGTTCGCGCATTACGGCGCGGAATTCGACCTGTTCGGCGACGGCGGGAAAACAGTCTGCTTCTACAACGGCTGGCGCGTGGTCGACGAGGAGACCGGCAAGCCGACCCAGGGCGAGGTCGGCGCGGCCAATCTCGGCATCGAGCACATGGCCGAATCCTGCGTTCAGGGACGCGGCGTGCTGATCGACTTCCACGCCCATTACGGCCGCCAGCACAAGGCGGTCGGCTATGACGATCTGATGGCTATCCTGGCGGCCGACGAGGTCACGGTCGAGCCGGGCGACATCGTCGTCTGCCATACCGGCTGGAGCGACATGCTGATCGAATACGCCGGCAACCCGGACCCGAAGGTGATGTTCAACTCCGGCGCCGCGCTGAACGGCCGCGACCCGAAGCTGCTGCAGTGGATCTCCGACAGTGGCCTCGCAATTCTGGTCAGCGACAATCGCGCCGTCGAATACGAATGGGGCAGCATCGCGGAGGCGACGGAGCCCGGCCCGCTGCTGCCGCTGCACGACCACTGCCTGTTCCGCCTCGGCGTGCATCTCGGCGAGATGTTCAACGTCGGCCCCCTCGCCCGCTGGCTGCGCGAGAACGGCCGGTCGCGCTTCCTGTTCACCGGCCCGCCCTTGCGCATGCCCGGCGCGGTCGGCTCCCCCGCGACGCCCGTCGCGACGGTGTGAGACGCGGGCAGGCCATAAAGTCCTCCCCCCTTGCGGGGGAGGGAAATTGATTTAACGCGCGTTCCAACAAGTCAGGAAGGACAGCATGGCGCAACGCTGGAAGAACCGGCCGGAAGGCTCGAATTGGGGCGATTTCGGCCCCGATGATCAACACGGCCGCATGAACCTGGTGACGCCGGCGGTCCGGCTCGCGGCGATGCAGGAGGTGCGCCAGGGCAAGGTTTTCTGCCTCAGCCTGCCGCTCGACTATCCCGGCGGCAACGTGCTCAACGCGCAGCGCTTCCCGCCGAAGTTCCATCCCGTGATGCGCGGCGACTATGTTTATTTCAACGTCGAGAGCTCGAAGGTCGACCCGCGCTTCACCGATATCAGCTGTGACGAGGCGGTCACCCTCTACAGCCAGTATTCGACGCAGTGGGACGCCTTCGGACACAAGGGCTCGATGTTCGACGCCGACGGCGACGGCACGCCCGAGAAGGTCTACTACAACGGCTTCAAGGTGGTCGACCCGAAGACCGGCAAGCCCCTGCATGGCGATGTTGGCGCCGGCGCGCTGACCGTCGAGCGTATGGCCGAGACCTGCGTCCAGGGCCGCGGCGTGATGATCGACCTGCGCCACCACCTGGGCGATGACCGCGTCGCGGTCGGCTATGACGACCTGATGCGCATCATGGAGGCGGACAAGGTCGAGGTCGGCGAAGGCGACATGGTCTGCCTGCACACGGGCCTCGGCCAGCGCATCCTCGACATGAACCACGATCCCGACCCGTCGATCCGCACGCTCTGCGCGGTGCTCGACGGGCACGACAAGAAGCTGCTGGACTGGGTGACGGATACGGGGCTGGTCGCGCTGATCTCCGACAACCTCGCGGTCGAGCGCTCCTCCAGCCTCGGCGCGGACCCGCGCATGGGCGACAAGGGGCCGTCCCTGCCGCTGCACGAGCATTGTTTGTTCAAGCTCGGCGTCCATCTCGGCGAGCTGTGGTACCTGACCGAGCTCGCCGCCTGGCTGCGCGCGAACAAGCGCACGCGCTTCCTGCTGACCGCGCCGCCGCTCCGCCTCCCGGGCGCCGTCGGCTCCCCCGCCACCCCCGTGGCGACGGTGTGATTGAGATACAAAAGGAAAAACCCTCTCCGCCGGACGGGGGAGAGGGTGCCGAGCGTAGCGAGGCGGGTGAGGTGTCGACGCACGATGCGCGAGTTCGACCGATGAAGGTCCCCCACCTCACCCTGCCCCTCTCCGCCCCAAGGGCGGAGAGGGAAAACAGACAAACGAGTTAATGGAGGAAAACGACCATGCTGAAACCGGATAACCAGCGCGTCGGCTTTGGCGTGACCCTGCTGCCCAACGCCATCCCGGAATTCCTCTCCTGGTGCCGCACGGCGGAGGAGTCGGGCTTCGACACCATCGGCATCGGCGATTCCCAGTCGCTCTACCGCGAGGCCTTCCTCACCGCGGCGCTCTGCGCGCAGGCGACCAAGCGGGTCAAGTTCGGCCCGCGCGTGATCAACCCGATGACGCGCCATCCGGCGGTCTCCGCCTCGGGCGCGGCGACCTTGCAGGAGATCGCGCCCGGCCGCGCGCTGCTCGGCATCGGAAGCGGCGACAGCTCGGTGCACAACGCCGGTGTCCGCCCGGCCCGCATGGCGGAGATGCGCGAATACACCGTCGCCATCCGCGACATGCTGACCAAAGGCGAGGCGCAGTATCACGGCGAGACGACGAAATTCACCTGGGGCCCGGTCGACGTGCCGCTCTACGTCGCCGCGTCGGGCCCGAAGACGCTCGAGCTGGCGGGCGAGATCGCCGACGGCGTGATCATCCAGACCGGCCTCTTGCCCGAGGTGATCGAGGACTCGCTGGCGCATGTCCGCCGCGGCGCGGAAAAGGCCGGGCGCGACTACGACAAGATCGACAAGACCTGGTTCCCCTGGGTCAGTATCGGGCCGAGCCGCGAGGCCGCGATCGAGCGCATCAAGCATTCGCTCGCCTCGGGCGCCAAGCACCTCGCCCGCTTCACCACCGAGGGCAAGCACATCCCGACCCAGTTCCTCGACAAGGTGCGCGAGGCCAAGAAGCGCTACCGCTTCGACCAGCACCAGATGCCGGGCAGCGACAACGTCAAGATGATCGAGGATCTCGGCCTGGTCGACTACCTCGCCGACCGCTTCGCCATCGCCGGCACGGTCGAGGACTGCATCAAGAAGATCGAGACCGCCGCCGAGGCCGGCGCGACGCATTTCTGGATGAGCGTGCACTTCCCGGACAAGGAGCGCTTCATGCGGGAATTCGGGGAAAAGGTGATCACGGCGTTTCGGAAGTAGGGAACACCTCAGGCGCGCATTGCCGGCGCCGTGTCGTGCGGCGCGTCAAAGGGCGCCGCTTTGCCGAGAGTGAGGCATCCGGACTAAGGTCAATTCATGAGCAACCTGGCACAGCTTCTTTGGCAGGCGCGCCGCAGCGGCGGCGTGGTCGCCCTGGAGGACGTGACGCCGCCCGCGACGCTGGAAGACGCCTACGCCGTCCAGGACGAGGTCGTGCGCCTGTGCGGGCAACCGATCCGGGCCTACAAGGTCGGCTCCACCAGCC
>CAZPFL010000007.1:20371-50044 GCA_964585785.1 uncultured Rhodospirillaceae bacterium | reverse complement strand
GCACGCCCAGCGGCAAGATCCAGAAGTTCGTGCTGCGCGAGGAGGCGAAGGGGTTCACGGCGGAGCGGTAGGTGCGCGCCGACTTCCACCCCCGAACGGTCATTCGACGGCTTGACCGGCGAGTCCATGGCACACCGCCGAAAAACGTGCGGCATGGTCGTGTGCGGCTGTTTCTTCCCAACAACGGATGTGGGCGCTCGGGCCGAACGGCCCTGCCATGGACACCACGGTCAAGCCGTGGTGTGACGATGATGGGGGATATTGGAAGAAGCCGTCATGCCGCGCTTTATGCATTGCGTCCGTCGGCACGTGCGCACCGGCCCATGCCTCACGGTATCGGGTAAACGGCTCCGATATCGTTTTTCGGGACCGCGATGACGGCGTCCTGCGGGGGCGTGCGGCCGCCTTCGGTCAAGATCGCGCCGCCGCTTCGCCCGCTGTCGTTGTCCCGCACCGCGTCGGGGCGCAGACGCACGGTTTCCGCCTGGATCGCCGCGGCGACGGCGGAGAGCTCCGATTGTTGCACGTCGCCCACCACGCCGTAGACGAGCGGTCCGTCCAGCCAGCGGGCGGTGACGACGGTGCCGTTCCGCGAGAAGACGACGGCGTGGTCTTCCGCCGGCGTGCGGCGGTGGACGTAGAGGCTGAGGCGCTTGCCGTCGGCGCGCGCGTAGCGCAACTCGATCATGCGCTGCTCCGGGCCGCCGACGCTGCGCTTGCGGACGAGCGTATATCCCAGCGCCAACAGGTCCGGCGGCTCGATGGTGGCCGGATCGGCGCCGGATAACCCGGCCTCGATTGGCGCCGCGCTTGCGGGCGAGCGTTGCGCCGGCAGCGTCCGGGCCAGCGGGTCTATCCGCGGCAGCCGGACGACGACCGACGGCGTCCGGGTCATGCCGGGTGCCTGCACGCGCCCCAACAGCCAGCCGCCGGCGGCGGTCGCCAGCAGCAGCGCGGCCGCGATGGCGGCGCGTCGCCAGCGCGGGCCGCCATTGTGCTCCCGGTGCAGCGCGGCGAGCAGCCGTTCGGGCAGCGGCTCGTGAAAAACCGGCCCGTAAAGCCGGCGGATCTCCTGGTTCTGCGCGATATAGTCCTGCACCCGCGCGGCGTCATCGGGATGAACCGTAAGATACGCTTCCACCGCGCGCCGGCGGGCCGGATCGCCATCGAGCAGGCCGTCGACATAGCCGAGGAGATCGATCTCGGTGACCGGCGGCTGCGGTTCGTATGTCGCCATGTTCCTGGTCATTTCACCCTCCGGAGCGGGACAGGGGCGGAACGGCGGATCTGCGTGGCCCGAAGCGCTTCCCGCGCGCGCGACAGGCGCGAGCGCACCGTTCCGACGGGGACGCGGAGGATGCCGGCGACCTCGTCGTAGGACATGCCTTCGAGCGCGGTCAGCAGCACCGCCGCCCGCTGCGGATCGGGAAGCCGGTCGAGCGCGGCCGCCATATCCTGCCATTCGACATGCTGTTCTTGGCGCGGCGGATCGCGAAGCCGCTCGTGAAAGCCGTCGTTGCGGTCCTCGATGGGTATCTGCGCGTGCTCGCGGTTCCGAAGGCGCCGGCCGTTCAGGAAGGTTCGATAGAGCATTTGGAAGAGCCAAGCGCGGATGGTGCCGTCACGGCGCCACTGGCTGCGTTTCCGGATCGCGCGCTCGAGGCAGTCCTGGACGAGGTCGTCGGCCGCATCGCGGTCGCGGACAAGCGCCCGCGCATAGCGGCGGAGATGCGGGATCTCGCGCGCGATCAGCCATTTAACGTCTCTCGTCTCGTTCGATTCCGCGGCGTCATGTGCCATGGCCCATTGGTTCCCTCGCCCATTGCATTGCCGCCGCGCCCCCGCTTTCTGTGTAGACGGGCTGGGCGCGAAAAAAGTTCCGAGGAAATGCGATTTCGACCAGGCCATGGAACGATCCGCCGTCGGGCGCTGTCAGTTCTTTAAGCCGCACCGCACGCGGCGAAGCGTCGAAATCCATCGGAAAGTGAGGTCAAAGATGAAGAAATCAGTCGAATTTCGCGGGTTTTTCGCGGTTCCCGCCACTCTGCTGTTCGCCGTGACCGTCATGGCGGCCGGCCCGGTCACCGGGACGGCGTGGGCCCAGAACGCCGCGCCGGGCGCCCAGGGAAAAACGGCCGATGTCCAGAGGTTCAGCGAAAAGGAGTTGCAGTCCTATGCCTCGGCGGCGGTCATGGTGCGGAAGATCAGCAAGAACGCGCGGGATCAGATGCAGGCTAACACCGACGGCAAGGGGGCCGACGACATCCAGAAGAAGGCGCAGCAGGACGCGGTCGCGGCCGTCAAGCAGGAGGGGTTGACGGTCCGCAAATACAATGAGATCGCGGTGGCGATGCGCTCCGACCCCGCGGTCCGGGACAAGGTCCTGGATTACGTGAAGAAGCTGCAATGATCGATGCCGGTAGCCGAGGCCCGCGTCCGTTGCGACGGGCCTCGACCCGCGCCGCCCCCTACTCCCCCCTGAACGCCGGTTTGCGTTTCTCCGCAAAGGCTTTCGTGCCTTCCTTCACATCTTTTGTCGTGCGCAGGAGCGTATTGGTCGCCGACTCCCAGCGGAGGCCGGTGGCCAAGTCCATGTCGAGCGAGCGGATCGCCAGCTCCTTCGCGCCCTGCACGGCGAGCGGCGCGTTTTCGGCGATGCGGCGGGCGTAGTCGTAAGCCGTCGCCATCAGCTTGTCGCGCGGCACGACGGCGTTCACCAGGCCCCAGCGCTCGGCGCGGTCGGTGCCGAAGCGGTCGCCGGTGAGCAGGATCTCCATCGCGATCGCGTAGGGGAACTGCTTCATGACGCGCTGCGTGCCGCCGTTGCCGGGGACGAGGCCACGCTTGACCTCGGACAGCCCGAAGACCGCGCCCTGGGCCGCGATGCGAATGTCGGTCGCGAACAGCAGGCACAGCCCGCCGCCGAAGCAGTAGCCGTTGACCGCGGCAATCACCGGCTTCCAGACCTCCATGCCGCGGTTCAGGATCTGGTCCTTCTGGGTCAGCCAGTTGTCCGCCAGCGGCGGGTTCTGGCTGACGAGGCTCTTGAGGTCCGCGCCCGCGGTGAACGCCTTGTCGCCGGCGCCGGTGACGATGGCGCAGCGGATCTTGCGGTCGTCGCGCACCTTTTCCCAGCAGCGCGACAGCGCGGCGTAGTGCTCGGCGTCGAGCGCGTTCATGCGTTCCGGGCGGTTCATGGTGATCAGCGCGACGCCGTCGGCGTCGACTTCGAAATCGATGGACATGGCGGCCTGCGGCTTGTTCGGCTGTGGCGGCTCCCTCCCCGAACGCTACACGCGGCGGCGTAGCGCGGGCAAATGGCGGGGCGCGCGGTCATGCTTCGACAGGCTCAGCATGAGGCGCGGGTTCTTGTCCGTACGACCGACAGAGCCTCATCCTGAGCGTGTGGAAGGATGAGGACGCCCATTCCCCACAACGCCGCGCCGCCCAAAATGCGGAACCCCGCCAGCTTTGTGCTGCGCGGGGTTCCTTTTGCGGCTTTTGCCTATACTCGCCATCCGTGGCGAGTGGATGTTCGAGCTATTGCGATGCTGGGCCCTTTTGCACCGCGCACTCGCATTGGAAACTCGAATTGTCGGCGGCGTGAAGGTTACGCCGAGGCCTCTTGGCTTATCCCGTCAAGCCGTGACCTCGTCTGAGGCGAGGTCTTTGGGAATGGTCAGGTGGTTCCATGCGTTACGCACCCTCCTTTTCGCGTTGATCCTCGCGACGGCCGGCGTTTGGGCAGGACCCGCGAACGCGACCATCCCCGAAAGTCTGAACCCGTGCACCGGGACGAGTCAAGACATCGCGGCTGAGACTTTTCCGCGCTCCCGGGGGAATATCCGGGCCGCGCAATCGTCAGTCTTGAAAAGCAGCCGCGTCTCCTGTTGACTCCTGGGAAAGCCACGAAGGATGAACCTGATCCGCCGAGCCATCCAACGCCGCGAAAGCTACGCGATGTGGATCGAACGCTATAAACCGCGCTGGCATAACGAGGTCATTGATCTGGCGAGCGCCGTGTTCGGGGAAGGTTACTTCACCGAGCCGTGGCTGCAGACGCAGCAGCGGGATTCGGTGATGTACCTAGCCTGCGACGAGGCGGCCGGACTCCTAGGCTTCGCGCATGGCCGTATTCTTCCCAAGGGCGGGCTGCGTCCCTATCTCGGCCCCGACGTGGGCGACTTCCCGCCGGAGGTTCGCGACGCGGACGCCGGCGGCACTCTCGCCGTGATCGAGGTCGTCGCGGTGGCGGCGACGCATCGGCGCCAGGGCATCGGCTTCACGCTGCTCCGCGCCACGCATGACGCGCTGGTCGGTATCGGCGCGGACAAGCTCCTGGTCACCTTCAAGCGCGGCCCGAAGGCGGCGGAGGTGGACGGCATCATGCGCCGCCTCGGCTTCTCGCTCTGGCGCAAGCAGCCGTCCTACTGGCGCGAGCAGTGCAATCGCGGCGAATTCAAATGCGTCGACCGCCAGGATCGCTGCGTCTGCGAGGCGATGCTGTTCCGCAAGGCCGTCTACTGACTTTTCCCGACCGCCCGCTTCCGGTACGCTGATCGGCAACGTCCCGGGGCAAAGCGGGAGGATATCGGCCCATGCATCTCTTCAAGCAGAAGGCGCCGGCGGACATGGACATGGCCGTCGCGCGCATTCCGGTGATCGATTTCGGCCCCTACTTCGCGGGCGAGCCCGGCGCGCTCGAACCGCTCGGCGCGGCGGTGCGCGAGGCCTGCGAGACGATCGGCTTCCTCTACATCAAGAACCACGGCATTCCCGAAGACCTGATCGAGCGCACCTTCGCGCAGTCGAAGCGCTTTCACGCGCTGCCGCTCGCCGAGAAGGAGAAGCTCAAGCTCGACGCCTACAATGTCGGCTACCTGCCGATGAACGGCAGCACGCACAAGCATTCGACGGTGCACAAGGCGACCAAGCCGAACCAGAACGAGTCCTTCTTCGTCACCCATGACCGCGCGCCGGACCATCCCGACCGCTTGGCGGGCAAGCCGCTGCGCGGCGGCAACTACTGGCCCGAAGGCCTGCCCGGCTTCCGCGAAGGCGTAATGGACTATTTCCGCGCGGTGGTCGCGCTCGGCGACCGCATGCTGCCGGCCTTCGCGGTCGCGCTCGACCTCGAGCCGGATCACTTCGCGCCGCTGTTCTCCGACGAGAACCACGCGACGTTGCGCATGCTGCATTACCCGCCGACGAAGCTCGAGGACAACGATTTCGGCACCGGCCCGCATACGGACAACAGCTTCCTGACGATCCTGGCGCGCAACGAGGTGCCGGGGCTGGCGCTGCGCCTGCCGTCCGGCGAGTGGATCGTCCCGCCGCTCATTCCCGGCACGCTGCTGGTCAACATCGGCAACATGCTGCGGCGGATGTCGAACGACCGCTTCCTGTCCACCCCGCACGGCGTGATCGTCGAGGGCGATGCGGACCGCTATTCGCTGGCTTATTTCCACAGCCCCAATCCCTATCGCATGATCGAGGTGCTGCCGAGCTGCGCCGGCCCGGACAACCCGCCGAAATACCCGCCCGCGCTCTACGCCGACCTGATCCTCGAATTCTTCAACGCGAACTACGCCCACCAGAAGAAATACGGCACGGTCGAGATCAAGAACCGCTACGCGTAAGTGGCGGTCGTTCCAGATTTTAGGGGAAACGCGTCAACGCCCCCAATTTGCCCCGGGCGCATGCATCGCGCGATAATCCGCGCGGTCTGGAAACGGAAGGAGCTCGGCCGGCATGGAGAACTACCCCGCCATCGCGATCCTGGTGAAGCACGGCAAGCTGCTGGCGGCGGTAGTCGCGCTCTTGCCGGTGCTCGGCGCGCTGTGCGCGGTCGGGGCGTTCGGCCTGCACTGGGCCTGGGTCGTCGTCGGGATCGTCGCGGGCGCGCTCGCCGGCTTCCTGGTCAAGGTGATGGTCGAGCTCACCGTGATCATCACCGACATGCTGTTGCCGAAATAGGGACAGGAGCGCATGGACTACGATCTCGTCGTCATCGGCGGCGGCCTTGCCGGGCTCTCCGCCGCAAACCGCGCCGCCGAGCTGGGGCTGCGGCCGGTCGTGCTGGAGCGCGGCGCGGACGAGCTTTATCCCTGCAACTCGCGTTTCGCCGGCGGGCTCGTGCATCTCGCCTTCAAGGACATGACCGCGGGCGCCGACGAGATCCACGTTGCGATCGAGCGCTCGACCGGCGGGCTGACCGAGCCGGCGCTGACCCATCTCCTGGCCGACGAGGCCGAGCGCGCGCTCACCTGGGTGCGCGGCCAGGGCGCCCGCTTCATCAAGGCCGGGCCGTATGAATGGATGCGCTGGGTGCTGGCGCCGCCTCGCCCGCGCACGCCGGGCCTCGACTGGAAGGGCCGCGGGCCGGACGTGCTGCTGCGCGCGCTGACGGCGAACCTCGCCAAGCGCCAGGGCCGGCTGATGCGCGGCGTGGCCGCGGGCGAGATCCTGCGCCGGGACGGCCGGATCGCCGGCGTCGCCGCGGCCGGGAACGGCGGCGATGCGCGCTTCGAGGCGCCGGCGGTGCTGATCGCCGATGGCGGGTTCCAGGCCAATGCCGAGCTCGTCGGTCGCTATATCTCCCCCCGGGCGGACGCGCTGTTCCAGCGCGGCGCGGGCACCGGCGTGGGCGACGGCATCCGCATGGCCGAGGCGCTGGGCGCGCGGCTCACCGGCATGGACCGCTTCTACGGCCATCTGCTGGGCCGCGAGGTGTTCGGCAACGAGAAGCTCTGGCCCTACCCCATCCTCGATCACCTGGCGTCGGCCGGCGTGCTGGTCGACGCGGCCGGGCGGCGCTTCTGCGACGAGGGCATCGGCGGCGTCTACATGGCGAACGAGACGGCGAAGCTCGACGACCCGCGCGGCATCACCGTGGTGTTCGACGAGGAGACCTGGACCACCGTCGGCGCCGACAACCGCTTCCCGCCGACGCCAAATGACGCCTTCGTCCGCGCCGGCGGCACGGTGCACGCCGCGGACACGCTGGACGCGCTCGCCGCCAAGCTCGGGGTGCCGGCAGACGCGCTGGCCGAGACCGTGGCGGCGCATAACGAGGCGGTCGCGAGCGAGGGCTACGCGGGCCTGACGCCGGCCCGCACGAACGCGCGTAAGACGGCGAAGCCGATCGCAACCCCGCCCTTCCGCGCGGTGCAGGCCTGCGCCGGCATCACCTACACCATGGGCGGGATCGAGATCGACACCCACGCGCGCGCGCTGGGTCAGGACGGGGAGCCGATCCCCGGCCTTTACGCGGCGGGGTCGGCCACCGGCGGCGCCGAAGGCGGACCGCGCGCCGGCTATATCGGCGGCCTCTCCAAGGCGATCATCACCGGTCTCCGCGCCGCCGAGCATATCGCCGAGACCCGGCGGAGCTGACGCAGCCCCGCCCGCCCGCCCGTCCGGCGCCGGGCCATGGGCGGCCCCTACCCCGATCCGTCTCGCCCCGCCCCTGCCTGAATTGTGATCCCGATCATTGTTACGCACCCGTTCCATGCCGTTAATGGCAGCGTGGTGAGAGGCATAATCCTCTGAATTTTAATAAAAAGTCCGGCAATTCCCCGGGCTTGTGGCAATTGAAAATTGGGAGAGCCGGACCGTGGCCAGGATTTCGGAAAAGAACCGCGCGAACGTCAAGATTCTGTTGGCGGACAACGACCCCGTCATGCGCCAGGGGCTGCGGAACGCGCTCGCCAACGAAGGATACAAGGACGTCCGTGCGGCCGGCCGGCTTACGATGGTGCGCGAGGTGATGACGGCGGCGCTGGTCGACCTGCTCATCCTCGACGTGGACACGCCGGACGGCGACGCCATCGAGCTCGTCACGGATATCCGAAACAGCCGGTTGGGGCGGAATCCCTTCCTGCCGATCATCTTCGTGACCTGGGACACCGACCCCGTGACGATAAACCGGGCGGCGAACAGCGGCGTCGACTTCATCCTGATGAAGCCATTATCCCCGAGCCAGCTCTTCGGGCGGATCAAGAGCCTGGTCTCCGACCGTAAGCCGTTCGTCGCCACGCCCGGCTACATCGGCCCGGAGCGCCGCGAGAAGGAGCGCTGGGGGGACACCCGGCATTTCGAGGTGCCCAACACGCTGCGCGACAAGCTCGACGGCAAGCCGTTCGACCCGGCCGCGATGTCCAGCCAGATCGAGATCGTCATGCAGCAAATGGTCAGCAGCCGGCTCGAGCTGTCGGCGACCAATCTCGTCGCCAACATCGGCAAAATCTGTAGCGCCTACGACAAGGCGAAGACCTTGGCCGGGACCGAGGCTGCCTTCGCTGCGGTCATCGCCACGGCATCCGAGATCCAGGCGCTGGGCAAGGGCGACATCACCAAGCTGAGCGCGTCGCTCATTCGCATCGTCGCGCAGATGCGGCGGAACCTGGCGGATGTCGACGTCAAGCAGATCGAGCTGCTGACGCCGCTGACCCAGTCGATCCTGCTGGCGGCGAACCCGAATCTGCAGCAGCCGGCGGTGATGGACGAGATATCCCGGGCCGTCGCCCGCTTCGCGCCGAAATCGCACACGCCCGCCGTCGAAGCGGCCTGAGCCGCGCACCGCGGCGGGGGCGGCCTAATCGCCGGCCGGCGTCGCGGCGCAATGCTGGCGGAATTTCGGCATCACCTCTTCGGCCAAGAGGCTCATCGAGCGCTTCCACAACGCCGCCTTGTCCCAGTCGTGGCCGGTCGCGAGCAGCGTGCCGAAATGGCCGGTCTCGTCGCGGAAGGCGATGAGCTGGTCGAGCACGCGGGCCGGGCTGCCGACGATGATCTGGTCTTCCAGCGCCTCGTTGACCTGGACCTCGACCTGGGCGCGCACCGCGTCGTCCGGCGCGCCCGGGGTCGTCCGCATCATGGCCAGCGTGCGGAGATAGCGGAAGTAGTAGCTGAGCCCGCCCTCGGGATCGTCGACATAGGCGCGCGCCGTCGCGTCGTCGTCGGTCACGAGGATGCTGCGGGCGACCCGCCAGATCGCGCGGTCGGGCCGGCGTCCGGCCTTTTCGCAGGCCGCGGCATAGCCCTCCCAGTGTCCTTTGACAAAGGCGGTCGGGATGAAGTTGCCGGAAATCGGGATCCAGCCGCGCTCGGCGCAGAGCAGCGTGCCGCCCGACTGCGGGCTGCGCAGCGCGAGCGCGATCGGCGGGTGCGGCTTCTGGTAGGGCTTACCCATATAGCCGACGCCGTATTCCGGGATGACGAAGTCCTCGACCGTGCAGTCCCAGTATTTGCCCTTGAGCTTATAGGGCGGGTCCTGGGTCCAGATCGCCGTCATCATGTCGATCGATTCGAGCATCATCTCGCCGCGCGCCTCGGGCGCGGACCGGAAGAGCTCGGCGTCGCTCGCCATGCCGCCGGGGCCGATGCCCAGCATGCAGCGGCCCTGGCTCAGCTGGTCGAACATCGCGACCTGGGCGGCGAGATGGGCTGGATGGTGGTGCGGCAGGTTGACCACCGCGGTGCCGAGCCGGATATGCTTGGTCTCCGGGATAACGGTCGCGAGGAACAGGAGCGGCGAGACGATCGGCTCGGAGGTCGTGGTGATATGCTCGCCGATCCAGGCCTCCGCGTAGCCCAGCTTGTCGCCGAGGATGACCGCTTCGCGGTTCTCTTCGAGGACGGCCCGCCAGTCGCGGGTCGGCGGGTGAAGGGGCATGGCGAAATAGCCGAGTTGCATCGATCTTGGTTTCCTGAGGCTGCCGCTTATATGGGAATTTTCCTGCCGGAATTCCGGGGGGAGTGTATGGTGCTGCCCGGCGGAGCGCAAATGACCGGCCGCCGGTGCGCGGGCCTCTGTCCCACGGTATTATTGACCTCACGGCCCTTCCCACGGATGCTGACCTCCATGATCCGGACCCATCGACGGTGCTGCGCGGCCCTGGCGGCCATCGCGGTGTTCGCTTTCCCGGCGCTCTCAATGGCGCAGAAGCCGCCGTCGCCGGAAAAGGACCTGAACGCCTATCTGCGCTACGTCGTCGAGCAGCTCTGCATCCCCGCGGTCGGCGGCCCGGTCGGCCTGACGCAGCGGCTCGGCGCCATCCTGGTCGACGGCGTCCGTCCCATCCAGATCGGCAACAACACGGTCGGCTGGCGCGCCAACTACCGGCTCCGCAACGGTGACGAGCTGCGCGCCCGCCAGCAGGGCCTCGACGCGAAGGTCCAGACCCTGACCATGGACTATTACAAGCTGTTCGGCGACGACGACGGCGAGCTGCTGCCCTACATGACCGTCGTCGCGAACGCCGAGTGCCAGGTCGTGAACGGCCGCCGCATCCGCTACGACAAGGACGGCCAACAGGAGCGCCTGCTGGTCTACGGGCCCGGTCTCGAGACCATGGAGCAGAGCGAGCCGCTCAACCCGCCGGTGCCGAAAGGGCGCGACGTGCGCGGCGTCACGGTGGCGCTGTTCGGCACCGGGATCAACTACACGCTGCCGGCCTTTGCCGCGCGGCTGGCGCGCGCGCCCAACGGGCAGTCGCTCGGCTATGATTTCTGGGACATGGATTCGCGTCCCTTCGACAGCGATCCGTCCCGCTCGCCCTTTTATCCGCTGCGCTACGGCACCCAGATCGCCAGCGTCCTTCTGAAGGAGGCGCCGCATATCCGGCTCCTGCCCTACCGCTATCCAGAGCCGGATATGACGCTGATGGGCGACATGGTGCGGGCGGCCGACTTTAACCACGCCGTCATCGTCGCCATGCCGTTGGCGAGCAACGACAAGGGCGACTGGAACGCCTTTCTTCAGGCGGTGAGCAGGCGGCCGAACATGCTGTTCATCATCGCGGCGGGCAACGACGGCCGCGACATCGACGCCCAACCGGTCTATCCCGCCGTGTTCCACCTCGAGAATTTCCTGGTAGTGACCGCCAGCACGGCCAAAGGCCGCGTCGCGCCGGGCGCCAACTGGGGCAAGAACAACGTCGATATCATGGTGCCGGCGGAAAATCTCGACGTGACGACCTTCTACGGCGGCACCGCGCGGGCGACCGGCGCGAATTTCGCGGTCGCCCGGGTCGCGGCGCTGGCGGCGCGGCTGCTGCGGCATAATCCGCGCTGGAAGGCGGCGCAGATCAAGGCGGCGATCCTGAAGCTGGCCGGGCCGACGCCGTCGGAGGGCCAGAGCGTCGTCAAATACGGCTGGATCAAGGATCCGGAGGCGGATTTCTAGACCCGCGCCGGTCCCCTTGCCGGCCGCCGCAAGAGTTGCGAGAATCCGCTCGCAAGAATGCCGCGGCGGGGCAAGCCGCGCAGCGAAGACTTTCGGGAGGAAGTGACATGGCGCTCGCGATCGAGAAGCTGCATCCCCTGTTCGTCGCCGAGATCTCGGGCGTCGACCTGACCCGGCCGGTGGACGACGCGATGATCGAGGCGATCCGCGCGGCCTTCGACGAACATTCCGTCCTCGTGTTCCGCAACCAGGACATCACGGACGCGCAGCAGCAGGCGTTCAGCGAGCGTTTCGGCCCGCTGGAGCGCATGCTCATCGGCTCGCAGGGCGGCGGCACGCCCTTCGCGCTCCTGACGAATGTCGATCCCGAGACCGGCGCGGTCATCCCGCCCGACGACCGGCGCATGATCCGCAACGCCGGCAACATGATGTGGCATTCGGACAGCTCGTTCAAAGCGGTGCCTGCCCTCGCCTCCATCCTCTCGGGCCGCGAGGTGCCGGATGAAGGCGGCGAGACGGAGTTCGCCAGCCTGCGCGCGGCCTACGACGCGCTGCCCGAGGCGATGAAGCGGCGGATCGAAGGACTGGTTGCCGAGCACAGCTTCGCCTATTCGCGCGGCCTGGTGGACCCGACCATCCTCAACCAGGAACAGAAGGACGAGGTGCCGCCGGTGCTGCAGTCGCTCGTGCGCCAGAATCCGGTCAACGGGCGCAAGGCGATCTATGTGGGCTCGCACGCATCGCACATCATCGGCATGCCGGTCGAGGAAGGCCGCGCGCTGCTTCGACAGCTCCTGGAGCACGCGACCCAGGACCGCTTCGTCTACACCCATAAATGGCGGCCCAAGGATATCGTCATGTGGGACAACCGCGCGGTGCTGCACCGCGGCCGGCCCTGGGATTACATGAAATACCGCCGGGTCATGCACCGCACCACGGTCGCCGGCCGCGGCCCGACGGTGGCGAACGGCCAGGCCTTGCTGACGGCCTGAGCGCCCTCGAAATACCGCCGCGTTTCCAGGCCTTAACCGAACGTTAAGCACGTGCGCCATAGGCTCGCGCCGTTTCGGGCCGGCCGTAGCGGACGTCCGCCGCGGCGGCTGACGCGCCCTGCGGCCCTTTCGCCGGCCCGGATCATTCGGGAGAGTGCCCATGACCGACAAGGAAGAATGCAAGGCCCACGCGGCGCTGACCGATTCCCACTGGTGGTGGGCGGCGCGGCTCAAGGTCCTGCGCCGGTTGCTGAACCGCTTTCTCGGCAAGGACAGCAAGCGGAAGATCCTCGAGGTCGGCTGCAGCACGGGCGTGAACCTGCGGATGCTGCAGGATTTCGGCACCGTGCACGCGATGGACCTGGACACGCCGTCGGTCGAGTACTGCCGCATGCGCTTCCCGGGCATCCGGATCTATGACGGCGGTATTCCCGACCCGCTGCGCGACAGCTACGACGTGATCTGCCTGTTCGACGTGCTCGAGCAGATCGAGGACGAAGACGGCGCGCTGGAATGGATCGACGACCACTTGGCGTCGAACGGGGTCTTGCTCGTCACCGTTCCGGCCTATGGCTTCCTCGGCTCGGCGGCCGACGGCGCGGTCCGGCGCTACACCAGGCCCGCGCTTGAAAATCTGCTGCGCCGGCGCTTCAACGTCGCCTACGCGTCCTATTTCAACACGCACTTGTTTCCGGCGATCGCGCTCGGCCGGCTGGTCCAGCGGCTGCTGCATCTGAACGGCGACGCGCGGAACGGGCGCGCGGCCGGCGGCGGCGTTGCCAACCGCTTGCTGCAGGCGATCTTCGCCTCGGAACGGATCTGGCTGCCGACGCTCCGGCTGCCCTTCGGCGGCTCGATCGTCGCGGTGGCCGGCAAGGCCAACGCGGTCTGAGCACGCCATGAGCGTGGTCCATCATGCGTCGCAGGGCGCGGCAGCGCGGCGCGTGGCCGACATGGCGGCCTGGATGGAGCGCCGCTGGGTCGTCGTCGCGGTTCACCTCGCCCTCGCCGCGGTCGTCGTTAGCCCGATTTTCTCGGTGACGGTGCTGCCGCTGGTCGATTACCCGAACCACCTGGCGCGCATGTACATCCTGGCGCATTGGGCGAGCGACCCGGCGCTGCAGCAGAATTACGTGGTGAACTGGCATCTGCTGCCGAACATGGCGATGGAAGCCTTCGTCCCGTTCCTCGCGCGCTTCATGTCGATCTACACCGCGGGCAAGCTGTTCGCCGCCGCCGCGATCCTGTCGATCCCGGTCGGAACGATCGCGCTCCGCAAGGCGCTGGTCGGAAAGGTCGGCCTGTGGCCCGCGCTGACCTTCCTGCTGGTCTATAATCAAGCTTTCTTCTGGGGCTTCCTCAACTATCTGTTCACGGCAGGCCTGGCGCTGCTCGTCTTCGCCGGCTGGATCGCGCTCCGGGAACGTCCCTGGCCGCTGCGGGCCGCGATCTTTTCCGTCGCCGCCGTCGTCCTATACGCCGGCCATCTCTTCGGCTTGTTCGTCTACGGCCTGCTCGTGCTCGGATACGAGGTCTGGCGCATACGCGCGACGCCGGGGCCCGTCTTGCGGCGGCTCCGCGGCGGGGCCGAGGCGGGGATCCAGTTCGTCGTCCCGGCCGCGCTGTTCGTGGTTTGGACCATCCACAACGGCTCGGCAGACGGCGCGCTGACGGAATTCGGCTCGCTGCGCGACCGGCTGGCCATCTTCGCCTCGCTGACCAATTTCAACATATTGGCCGTCGATCTGCCGACGCTGCTGTTCCTGGCCTGTCTCTGGCCGTTGTGCCGCACGGACGAGACCGTCGGCCTCGTGCCGTCGATGAAAATCCCGGCGTTGATCCTCGCGGCGATCGCACTCGTCATGCCCATCTATCTGAGCGGCGTCTGGGGAACGCATCTGCGTCTGCCGCTGATCCTCGCGGCCGTGCTGATCGCCGGCACGCGCATCACCGCGCCGGACTGGCGGCCGCTGCCTTACATCGTCGGCACAACGCTGGCGCTTGTCCTGGTCCGGACGGCGCTGGTCACGCAGGATTGGCGCCGTGTCGACGGAGAGTTCGCGGAATTCCGCCAGGCCACCGCCGCGATTGGCCGCGGTGCCCGCCTGCTGCCGATCGGGGATCTCGAGAACAGACGGGTCGGCGGGTCCGACCTGTATCGCATGCAGTTCGGGCACATGGCGTCGCTCGCCATCATCGAGCGCTCGGCTTTCGTGCCGACGGAGTTCACCGGCTTCACGATGATCGGCGCGGCGGATGGGGTGAAAGCGATCGATACGCCGGTCGGGGATCCGATCTCGGCCGAGGTGCTGGCGAAGTACGACGATCCCGCGCACAGCCTCTATCCGCTGGGCCATCGCTTCGAGCGCTACGTCTGGGCGTTCTGGGTCGGCTGGCCCGCTACTTTCGATTACGCCGTCTCGATCCGCTTCTCCCATACGGCGAACCCCTTCCCCGCGCATCTCAAGCGGCTTGTTAAGGGGACTTTCTTCGACGTTTACCGCGTCGTGAAGCCGGGCGCCGCTCCGCGCTGACGCGCCGACGAAGGGCTTGGCGGCCGGGTCATGCATGACCGGCGGATAAGGAGGCGTATCTTCGGCGGCGCGTCGCGCCACGAGCGCTCCGGCAACCGGCCGACATCGAAGGCGACGAAATCCTTCGCGCGCGCATAGGCGACGAGCATCTGCTCGGCGACGATCGTCGGAAAATAGCCGACGAGAAAGGCTGTCGCCTTGGCCTGGTCGAGCGCATCGGCGGTGAAGGCGTATTGAGCGAATGCCGGGGCGTTTTGCTGTATTTGCGCCGTCAGCATCGGGAGAAAGGGCCCCGACGCGCTGAGCGGCGCGATGTCGAACGCGGTGCCGAGCAGCGGCAAGGGGCTGAACGAGATCGCAGCCATGTTGCACGGCGTGCCGGCGAGATGGGACGAAGCGAGCGCCTGGATGCGATGGCGCACCGCGCGGATTCGCGGGATCGACGCGGTGTTCGACATAACACTCCGCGCCAGCGGCGGCAGGGTCTGGACCCAGAAAAGCGCTCCCAGGGCAGCCACGGCGGCCCAGGCGAGCCGCCAGGCAGTGCGTTGCGTCGTCTCGTCCCCGCGGTCGAGGATATTCAGGGCGAAGGCGAAGCCGATCGTCAGAAGGAAGACGGGGGCCGCAAGGTATTGCGGCGCGTAATAAATCGGCGAAAAGGCGGCGGCGAGCGATGTCGCCAGCAAGCCCCCCAGCTCCCCTAGCCGGCGGCGCTCGTCCGGCGAATCCGTGGTCCGGATCGCCTTGTAGCCCAGGTAGAGGACCGGGCCCGCGTAGAGGGCGAAGAGGATCGTGGCGATAACGAGCACGGGCGCCACGGTTTCGCCATGCGCTTCGCGCCAGATGTTCATCAGCGCGTGAAAACGGATGTTGAAGAACCAGAAATGGCTGAAATCGGTGAGAAGATAGTACCAGATCATCGATGCGCCGATGACGCCGCCCGCGCCGTAGGCCGCCGCTTCCCGGCTGCGCAAGCCCGCGCGGCGCGCGATGAAAAGCCCGAATGGAATGGCGTAGAGCGCGAAATTCAGCTTCATCGTCGCGGCAAGGCCGATCGCGAGGCCGGTTGCCGCAGCGGTGCGGACGCCGCACGGACGGGCGACGTAGACGTAAACCGCGCAAATGAGACCGAGCAGCGCCAGGGACGTGCTGCCGCTATCGACGGCGATGCTGGCGACGAAGGGTGAGATAAGAAGAAAGGCCAGCGCCATGATCGCGGGCCTCCCCCCGGCCATCCGACGGCTGAGCTGAAAGGTCAGTAGGCAGGCCAGCAGCAGAACGGCGAGACAAAAAAATCGCAGCGCGAGATAGAAATCGGCCGGCCCCACGGCCTGGTAGATCAAGCCGTAGATGGCGACGCTGCCGGGCGCCTGCACGAACATCAAATCCCGGTAGAGCGTCAGCCGTCCCCAAAAGATCGGCGCCGTCGCATACATGAAATCGTTCTGGTTGAACGTTGCGAAGGCGGCGGTGAAGAACAGGATCGCCGAAACCGCCGTTGCCGCGGCCAGGATCCCGTCGAGACGGCGGATGGACGTCATGAGGGCCGTTCGGTCATCGATTGCGTCAGGCAGGCTTTCGCGGAGAAAAGGCGGTGTGCGCGGGCGAAATCGGCCCCTTATCGGTCTATCTATAGATTGAAAATCTAATAAATAAATTCTCAATCATCAAACATATTTTTCCACAATATTATACTTTAAGTTGGTTCTCTGCGCTGACTTGGCGGGCCTTCACGCGGCCGAGGGCAGGCTCCCGTTGGCGCCGTGGACTTCGGGATCCGGGCCGGCGGCGCAGGCGGAGCGGCAGATGTGGGATCGGAGCCTGCGACACCTCGCCCGGAAACCCTGCAATTCCGGGCCTTGCGGCGGCGTTAACCAATTCGGTTTACTTTTTCTAAAGCACTCCCGGGCAGAGTCCTCACGCTTCTCCGAAAGGAGCGATGAGGGGAATGGCCGCGGGATTTCATGTCGGCGAGAGCGGACAACCTTTGGCACGGCTTGTGTCTGATCGTCAGGCGGCAACCCGACGGCGCGCCGTTTGGTGAGTTCCTGGGCTATGCGGCCGCGAGCGCGCTGGCGCTCGCCGGCGATTTCGGCACGCTGGTCCTGCTGACCGAACTGGCCGGCGTCCACTACCTCCTATCCGCTGCGATCGGCTTTAGCGTCGGCATCCTGATCACCTACGTCCTCAGCGTCCGCTGGGTCTTCACGACGCGCCGGCTCGCCAATGTCTGGGCCGAGCGGACGATCTTCCTTCTGATCGGCGTCGCGGGTCTCGTCATCAATCAGGTCGTGATGTTCGCCCTGACCGAGATCGCGTTGTTCCCCTACGCCGTCTCCAAGCTCGCGTCGGTCGGCCTGGTCTTCATCTTCAACTTCTCCGTCCGGAAAGCCGTCCTGTTCACCCAGCCAGCCGCTTCGAAAGGATAAGGCCGTGGCCGATAAGACAGTCGTTATCATCGGAGCCGGGCCCGCCGGCCTTACCGCGGCGCTCGAGCTGCTGCGCCAGACGCGCATCCGCGTGATCGTGCTCGAGGCGAGCGGCGACGTCGGCGGTATCTCGCGCACGGTCGAGCATCACGGCAACCGCATCGACATCGGCGGCCACCGCTTCTTCTCGAAATCGGATTGGGTGATGAACTGGTGGCAGGACATCCTGCCCGTCGACGCCGGCGACGGCGCGCCGGTCGGGATCGCCTACCAGAACAAGCACCGGATGGTGACGCCCGCGGCCCCGTCCGCCGACCCGGACCGTGTGATGCTGGTGCGCAACCGCCTGTCCCGCATCTATTACGACAAGAAGTTCTTCTCCTATCCGGTCAAGGCGAACCTGGACACCGCGCTCAAGCTGGGCCCTGCCAGGCTTGCCCGGATCATCGGCAGCTATGCGCAGGCCAGCCTGTTCCCGCGCGCGCCCGAGCAGTCGCTCGAGGACTTCCTGATCAACCGCTTCGGCCGCGAGCTCTACAACACCTTCTTCAAGGACTATACGGAGAAGGTGTGGGGCGTCCCCTGCTCCACCATCAGCGCGGCCTGGGGCGCCCAGCGGATCAAGGGGCTGAACGTCTCGAAGGCGCTGGTCAACGCGCTGCGCGCGCCGCTCCGCCGGGTCGGTCTCGCCGGCGGGCCGACGAACACCAGCCTGATCGAGCGCTTCCTCTATCCCAAATACGGTCCCGGCCAGATGTGGCAGACGGTTGCCGAGAAGGTGCGCGCGCTCGGCGGCGAGATTCGCTTCCACCAGAAGGTCGTCGCCACGGACGCGCGCAGCCTCTGGATGCGCGGCGTGACGACGCGCGATGCGCGCACTGGTGAGCAGGCCTGGATTCCAGCCGACTATGTGATCTCGACGATGCCCGTCGCCGAATTGATCGGCGGCATGGGCGGCGTGGTGCCGGAAAACGTCCGCCGCATCGCCGCCGGGCTCGAATACCGCGACTTCATCACCGTCGGCGTGCTGCTGAAGAAGCTGCGCCCGACCCCGGGCTCGGACCGGTCGTCGGCCATCAACATGGTGCCGGACAACTGGATCTACGTGCAGGACGGCCATGTCCAGGTGGGACGGCTGCAGTTCTTCAACAATTGGAGCCCGTGGATGGTCGCCGATCCGAACACCGCCTGGGTCGGCATGGAGTATTTCTGCCGCGAGGGCGACGGCCTGTGGTCTCTTCCCGATGGTGCGATGTCGGCGCTCGCGATCGACGAGCTGGCGAAGCTCGGCCTCGCCGATGCCGCGGACATGCTGGATACCGTCGTGCTCCGCGTCCCGAAGGCCTATCCCGGCTATTTCGGCAGCTACGGCGCCTTCGATCAGATCCAGATGTTCGTCGACACGATCCCCAACCTCTTCCTGGTCGGCCGCAACGGCATGCATCGCTACAACAATCAGGACCATTCGATGCTGACGGCGCGCATCGCGGCAGAAGCGATAATCGCCGGCGCGCAGGACAAGACGCAGCTTTGGGCCGTCAACATCGACGACGACTATCATGAAGAAAAGGCAGCCTGACGCCGCGCTGGTTTTCGTGCGGCCGGCGGAGCTCGACATCGCGGGGCTGCTCAGGCGCGCGAGCCCGGCGCTGCTCGTGGTCGGTGCATGGCTCGCCTTCCACCCCTATACCGGGATCGTGCACGACGCCCGTCTTTACGTCGCCCAGGCGCTGCACGCGCTCGATCCGGGTGTGTACGACCGCGATCTTTTCTTCGCTTTCGGCTCGCAGGACGCGTTTACCCTGTTCTCACGCCTGTTCGCGCCGCTGGTCGGCCGCGTCGGGCCGTCGGCCGCGAGCATGCTCGTCGTCGCCGTCGGGCAGGCTTTGTGGCTGTCCGGGGCCGCGGCGCTCGCGTTGCGGCTGGCGCCGAGCCGGGCCGCCGCCGTCGCGGGGCTGGCGCTGGTCGCGGTCATGCCGGCCTCTTACGGCGGCTGGCAGGTCTTCTCTTATGGCGAGGGCTTCGCGACGCCACGCCTGCTCGCCGAGGGCTTCGGGCTTTGGGCGCTGTGGGCGCTGACGGATCGCCGGCTGATTCCGGCGGCGGTGCTGATCGTCGCGGCCGCCCTCATCCATCCAATCATGGCGGCGACCGTTATCGGCGTCGGCTTCTGCTTCCTCGTCCTGCAGGACTGGCGCTGGCTTCTGCTTGGTCTCGCCGGTGCCGCCGCCGCCGTTGTCCTGGCCTATGCCGGCGTCGCGCCCTTCGACGGGCTTTTGCGGCGCATGGACGCGGCATGGCTCGCCGTCGTGCAGCAGCGCACCATCTTCCTGTTTCCGTCGCTGTGGCGGCCGCTGGATTGGAGTCCCGTGATGATGGCGACGGCCACGGCGCTCGCCGGCGCGGCGGTGCTGTCCGGCTGGCAGCGGCGGCTCCTGTTCGCCGGGATCGCGGCCGGCCTCGGCGGTCTGGCGGTGGCCCATCTCGGCGCCGACCTCCTGCACAACCTGTTCCTGACCGAGGTCCAGCCCTGGCGGACGCTCTGGCTGCTGCAGGTTTTCGCCTATCTCGGGATGGGCGTCCTGGTCGCCGCGTTGTGGCGGCTCGAGCAAGACGGTCTTGCCCTGATCGCCCTGGTCGGGCTGTCCTGGCTCGCCAGCCTGATACTGCCGCCCGTCGCCAGCATCGCCGTCGCGGCATTCGTGCTGGCGCTGGCCGTGGCGCGCCTGCGCGGCGCTGTGAAGCCGCTGTCCCCGGTCGCACGGGGTGTGGCCGCTTGCCTTACCGGCCTCGTGCTCGGCTTCCTTGTTGTCTACCGCGTCGTCTCGCTCAAAGGGTTTGTCACGGCGATGCCCGACGCGGGCGCGTTCTGGGGCAATTTCGGACGGCTCACGGTGATCGAGGTGGTCCTTGCGGCGATTGTCGCGACGGTCCTTTACCGCCGCTGGCCGAACGCGGCCAAGCACGCCTTGCCGGTGGCGGCGCTCGTGCTCGCGCTGGCGTCGGCCGGCGCCTGGGACCGCCGCGCCGCCTGGACGCGCGTGGTCGCCGCGGAGCCTGCGATCACGGCGTTCGAGACGGCGCTGCCGCGGGACGCCCAGGTCTTTTGGGAGGGGGATGTGCTCGGCTCTTGGTTGCTGCTGCACCGCCCGAGCTATTTTTCCCGCGCGCAAGGGGCCGGCATTGTCTTCCGCCGCGCGACGGCGCTGGCCTATCGCGATCGCGCGCATGTCATCGAGCCGCTGGTGGATCGGGACCTGCTCGATAGCTTCCGGGCGAGCCAGACGTTGCCGCCGCCGCCTCCCGCGCTCACGCGTTCGATGCTGGCATCCGCCTGCCGTGCGGACAGCGCGCTCGACGCCATGGTGCTCTCGCGCGCCGTGCCGGGTGCCTACGCCGCAGAATGGGATACGCCGGCGCCGATCTACGATCTGGACGCGGCGAAAAGGGGCGTCGTCCGCCCGCCGATCCGGCGGCTCTATCTATACCGCTGCGCGGATCTGCGCTGACGGGTCAGGCGCCTTTTGCGATAAGCGACGGCAGCGTCGCGATCCGCTCCTGCACCGCGGCGTCCCGGCAGACGGCGACGTTGAACCGCATCCAGGGCGAAGGCTGCAGGTTCGGTCGGAAAACCGTGCCCGGCGCCAGCAGGATACCTTGCTCGCAGGCGCGCTCGGCGAGTGGCAGCGCGTCGGCGACGGACGGGAAGCGCGCCCAGAGGAACATCCCGGCATCCGACGCGCAGAAGGTCTCGAGCCCGATACGGTCGAAGGCGCGCATGGTTGCGGCCCGCGCCTCCCCCACCCGCTCGCGCAGCCGCGTCAGCAGCTTGCGGTAGTGGCCCTCCACCAGCACCCGATACAGCAGCTTCTCGGTGAACTGCGACGTGGTGATCGCGGTCAGCATTTTGGTGTCGGCCAGATCCTCGACGTGATCAGGGCTGCAGGCGATGACGCCGACCCGCAGGCTGCCGGACAGCGTCTTCGAGAAGCTGCGGACGTAGATCACGCGGTTGAGCTGGTCGAGCGCGGCGAGCCGCGGCGTGTTCCCGACATAGAGATCGGAAAACAGGTCGTCCTCGACGATGGAGAAGTTGTGCCGCTCGGCGATCTGCAGGATGCGGTGCGCGACATGCGGGCTCATCGTCGTGCCGGTCGGGTTCTGCAGGATCGACTGGGTGAAGAAGAGCTTCGGCTTGTGCCGCGCCGCCAGCGCGTCCAGCGCGTCGAGCTCCGGGCCGTCGACGCCGCGCGGGACGCCCAGCAGGGTCAGCCCCTGCAGACGCAGATTGCCGAACATGTTGTAGTAGCCTGGATCGTCCACCAGCACGGCGTCGCCGGGGCTGAGGATGCAGCGGCTGATCAGGTCGAGCGCCTGGCTCGCGCCGTTCGTCAGCAGGATCTGCGACGCGGCCGCCTGGATGCCGATCTCGGGCAGCAGCGTCTCGGCGATATGCGCGCGCAGCGGCCGATAACCGAACGGGTTGCCGTATTCGACGAGATGGCCGCCGCGCCCCGTCGCCAGCCCGCGCAGCATCCGGCCGACATGCCCGTCGTCGAGCCATTCGTTCGGCAGCCACGGCCCGCCGGCCAGGATCATCCCTTCGCGGGCGGTCAGGAGGCGGCGGATCAGCCAGACCATCTCCTTGTTGCGGCTATTGGCCTCGCTGCGGTCGGGGAGCTGCGGCCGCGGCTCTTCCGCCTTGGTGAAGAAACCCGCGCCGCGGCGCGACTGCACGTAGCCCTGCGCCACCAGCCGGTCGTAGGCCTCGACGACGGTGAAGCGGCTGACCTCGTGATCCTTCGCGAAGGCCCGGATCGACGGCAGCTTGGCGCCCGGGCGCAGCGTGCGCTCGTGAATCTGGCGCTGGATCTCGCCGACGATCTGATCGACCAAGGTGTCGCCGCTATCCCGTCGGATGGTGATCGGATGCATCGTTAGCGCCTCCCGGCCTTCCATCGGCGCCAAGCCTATGGATGCCTGACTGGCATGGTAATTTTACCGGTACAGTTTGACGAAGTTCGATCAAACTGTATCTAAGTCTTCGCCAAACTATCCGATACCGTTCGCCCATCGTCAATTCTCATTACAACGGAGCGGACCAATGCCGTTAGTCGATGTTCAAGTGATCGAAGGCGTGTTCAACGAGCAGCAGAAGCGCGAGATGATCGAGCGCGTCACCGACGCCATGGTGTCGGTCGAGGGCGAAGCCATGCGCGGCGTGACCTGGGTACGCGTTCTCGAAGTGAAGAGCGGCCAGTGGGCGATCGGCGGCAATCCGCTGACCGCGGAAGCGGTGCGCCAGATGGCCGCCGGCAAGGCGGCCTGACGCAGCCCATAAGGGGGCGCAGCCAAATCCGCCCAAAAAGGCTGCCGCCCTACCCCACCTGCTTCCAATAGCTGTCCTTCAGCGCGATCTTGCCGTCGCGGATGCGGTAGATGTCGACGCCGCGGCGGTCGATGGGCTGCCCGTCGCGGGTCTTGCCGGTGGCGCGGAAGCAGCCGAACACCGTGTCGCCGGCGACCGCTACGCTGGTCTCGGAAAAGCGCATCTCGGCGATCTCGCGGTCGCGTTCCTCGAGCGCGGCGCGCACCGCTTCCTTGCCGCGGACGATGCGGCCGTCGGGCGCGTCGGGGCCCGCCGCCAGCCGCCACTCGAAGTCGTCGGTGACGCAGGCGAGGATGCCATCGATGTCGCCGCGGTTGAAGGCCTTGCCGAAGTCGCGCAGCAGCGCCATCACCGGGTCCTTGATGTCGGCCATCGCGATTCCCTCACTTCTTCTGCGCATATGGCGGCGGCTTGAAATAGGGCGGATAGGGCCCGATCGCGTCCATGTCGACCTCGACCAGCGACGGCCTGCCGAGGCCGAGCGCTTTTGTCACCTCTTCGCCCAACTCGGCCGTCGATTGGACCTTGCCGTAATGGAGGCCGGCGACCTTGGCCAGCGCTTCCAGGTTCGGCGTCTTGAGGTCGTGGAAAAAGCGCCGGCCGCCGTAGAGCTCGTCCTGGATGTGGCGGATCACGCCGTAGCCCTTGTCGTTCATCACCAGGAAGCAGACGTCGGCATTCTCCTGCACGGCGGTCCACAGCTCGGTCATGTTGAGGAAGAAGCCGCCGTCGCCGCACATGCAGACGACCTTGCGCCCGCCGCCGCCGATCGCCGCGCCGATGCCGAGCTGCATGCCCGGCCCGATCGCCGCGCCGACGGGATAGATGTTCTGCGACGGCTCGTAGAGCGGGAAGATGCGGTTGCCCCAGGTGCTGTTCGACAGCGTCACGTCGCGCACCCAGATCGCGTCCTTCGGCATGGCCTTGCGGAGGGTCGCCGGGAAGCCGTCATAGGGCGCCTGGGCACGGCGGTAAGCCTCGGTCGTGCGCTCCTTCAGCGCTGCAATATCGCCGGCCAACGCCTTGTCCACCTTGATCTTTCCCTTGATCGCACCGGCCAGCGCGTCGAGCGTCGCGCCCGCGTCGGCGGAGAGGAAGAAGTCGCTGGAATAGGTCCGGCCGCGGGCCTGCGGATCGATGTCGATCTGCACGCGCCGCGCCGGAATGGCAAGCGACATGTCGGCCGTCTCGTGTCCGCGCAGCCGGCAGCCCGCGACGATGAGCAGGTCGACGCTTTTGTAGAACTCGACGACCTCCGGCGTGGCGTTGAGCGGGCCCAGCGTCATCGGATGGTCTTCCGGGACGACGCCGCGGCCATTCCAGCTGGTGACATGCGGGATGCCGAGCTCGATCAGCTTCATGACCGCCTCGCGCGCGCCCTTGGCGCCGTTGCCGGTCCACAGCAGCGGCCGTTTCGCCTGCGCGACCATCTCGGCGAGGCTCGCGAGCGCCGCCGGATCGGGCTGCGGCGGCGCCGGGATCGGCAGGGTGAGCCCGTCCAGCTCGCGCGGGCGCGGGATCTCGGCGCGCTGGATGTCGATCGGGATCTCCACGCTCACCGGCCCCTTCGGCGGGGTCAGCGCCTCGGTCGCCGCCTGGATCAGCGTGCCGAGCGCGGATTCCGGCGAGCGCACGCGATAAGCGGCCTTGGAGACGGACCGCAGCATGCCGAGCTGGTCGGCCACGTCATGCACCGTGCCCTGCCCCTTGTCGAGGTTGCCGGTCGCGGTCTGGCCGGTGATGTGCAGCACGGGCGAGCCCGCGAAGCGCGCCTCGACCAGCGCGCCGCAGGCGTTCGCCGCGCCGGGCCCGGTGCTGGTGAACAGCACGCCGAGCCCGCCGCTCGCGCGCGCGAAGGCGTCCGCCATGTGCCCGGCCCCCGCCTCGCCCCTGGCCATTACGAAACGCAATAGATTGCCGCGTCCGATTGCGTCCAGCACCGGGATATTGTGTACGGAGATGACGCCGAAGGCGGTCGTCACGCCGATTTCCTTGAGAAACTGGGCGACGATGTCGCCGACCTTCATTTTTTCCGTCATGGCGTCACTCCTCTTCTTATTAATTTGGCCACACGGGCTGGTCGCTGCCGAGCGGTGACGGCGGGCGGCGCCAGGCCATGGGTGTCTCGGCGAGGCCGATCGGCGGTTTGAGATGGAGCAGATGGCCGAACGGGCTGTCGGTCTCCATCGTCAGGTCGCGCACGTCGTCGAGCGTCGGGTCATGCAGCTTCTTCGCGTCCGCCAGGTTGCCGAGCCGGCCGAGCCCGTTGATAAAGCGCCCGGTCTGCGCCAGCGACAGCCGGACGAGCCAGCTGCCGCCTTCGCGCGCGCGGCGGGCGAGGGCGATCATCGTGCCGAAGGCGGCGAGATAACCGGTGCAGTGGTCGAGCGCCTGCGCCGGTAGCGGGCCCGGCCTGCCCTCGCCGCCCTCGTAGGAGATGCCGCTCGCCGTCTGCACGAGGCTGTCGAAGCCGCGCATGTTGCGCCACGGCCCGGCATGGCTGTAGGCGCAGAGGCTGACGCAGACGATGCCGGGCCGCGCGTCGGCGAGCGCTTCCGGCGAGAAGCCGCGCGCGGCGATCGTGCCCGGGCGGTAACCCTGGGTGAACACGTCGGCCTGGCGGGCGAGCGCCATCAGTGTGTCGCGCGCCGCCGGCTCGCGCAGGTCGAGCGATGCGGACAGCTTGCCGAAGCCGGTGTCGATCGCCAGCGCCTCCGAGAAATAGAGATGCGGCGCGGTGATGCGCATGATGTCCGCGCCGAAGCCGGCGAGCAGCCGGCCGCTGACCGGCCCGGCCAGCACGCGCGTGAGATCGAGCCCGCGAATGCCGGCGAGCGGCTTCGCCGCATTTGGCAAAGGCTCCGGCGCGCTGTCGCCGATCTTGATGATCTCGAGCAGCGGCAGCGCGGCGATCGCCTTCGCTTGCTCATGCGCGGCCCATTCCTCCGGGCTGCGCAGCATGCGGGCGCACATCCCGGCCTCGCCCAGCGCGGTCTCCAGCGCGAGCGCGTTCCAGCCGGCGACCGCCTTGGTCACCGCGTCGCGCTCTTCGGCGCAGCCGAGCAGCTTGATCGTGCCGGCCGCGTGGTGCGGGTGGTTGCAATGGAGCTGGATCCAGCGCCCGTCCTTGGTCTGGTAGACGCCGGAGATCTTGCCCCAGCCCTCATGCGCGGGCTTGCCGTCGACATTCAGGTAGCGCTCGCTGCGGAGCGCGACCGACGCCGCGCGGGTATCGACGGTGACCTTCTGCCGCCGCCCCGTCCGGAGCTGCCAGAGGTCGGCCGCCGCGAGCCCGACCGCGGTCAGCGCCGCCGATGCCGCCGTGCCGAGCCGGAAATGCGTGGGCAGCACCGGATCCTGGCCGGTGATTTCGTACTCGTCCGGCCCGGCCATCGGCCGGTCGACGGCGCTCAAGATGGAGCCGAGGGCGGTCTTGGCGTCGGTCATGGCGGATTTCCTTCTGCGGCGGGCCGGTTCTTTTTGTAGCGCAGCACCGCCGGGGGCGGCAAACGGCCGTGCGGCATCCGCCGCAAGAATCGGGATGCCGGGGCGGCTGCAATCGCTATAGTTCGCGCATGCCCGCCGCCAAACGCGAGACCCGTCCCTCGATCCCGAAACGCATCCGCGCGCTCGACTGGTCGGGGATGGCCGCGGCGCTCGATGCGCAGGGCTATGCGCTGACGGGGCCGTTCCTCGGCCCGGAAGAATGCGCGGCGCTGATCCAAGCCTATGACGACGACGCGCGCTTCCGCCGCCGGGTCGTCATGGCGCGGCACGGCTACGGCAAGGGCGAATACCAGTATTTCGCCTATCCCCTGCCGCCGCTGGTCGCGGCGCTGCGGACGGCGCTCTATCCGCCGCTCGCCGCGATCGCCAACCGCTGGCAGGAAGCGATGGGCATCGAGGCGCGCTTCCCCGAGGATCACGCCGCCTATCGCGCCCGCTGCCATGCCGCCGGTCAGACGCGGCCGACCCCGCTCCTGCTGCGCTATGGCGCCGGCGACTACAACTGCCTGCATCAGGACCTTTACGGCGAGCATGTGTTCCCGCTGCAGGCGGTCTTCCTCCTGTCGCGGCCGGGCCGGGACTTCACGGGCGGCGAGTTCGTCCTCACCGAGCAGCGCCCGCGCATGCAGTCGCGCGCCGAGGTGATCTGCCCGGGCCAGGGCGAAGGCGTGCTCTTCCCGGTGCGCCAGCGGCCGGTGCAGGGTACGCGCGGCGTCTACCGCGTCACCATGCGCCACGGCGTCAGCCGGCTGCGGCGCGGCGCGCGCACCACGCTCGGCATCATCTTCCACGACGCGGCGTGAGCGGTCAGTAGTTTGCGATCAGGGTGAAGAAGACGCGCCAGTCCCGGTCGCCGGTCGAGTCTACCCGCTGATCGAGTGGCTTGGCCGCTTCGAGCCCGGCCCTGACGCTGTCGTTGAGCCGCAGACGAAGCCCGCCGCCGGCCGAAGACAGGTGATCGCTCGACGGTCCGTCGGCCGATGATTTGTTCCACACCGCGCCGATATCGTAGAAGCCGTAGAACTGGTACTCGCTGAGCCAGCGCCAGTTCATTTCGCTGCCATATCGGATTTCGCCCGAGCCCGCGACTCCATCGTCGCCGGTGCGCTCGCCGTAATCGTAGCCGCGGCCGAAATATTCGCCGCCGAGGCTGAATTGCTCATAGGCCAGGAGCGGATCGGCCGACCATTGGCCGGCGGCCGCCACGCGAACGCTGACATGCCTTGTGATCTTTTGCAGGCGCGCCGCATTGGCGGAGATCTTGGTGAACTGGCTGTGGCCGTCGGTGCGCGACAACGTGTTGGACCCGGCCTTCGACGCGCCCATGATGCCCAAGCCCTCGCTCACCTCGACCCCGGCCTGGGACTCCCCGTCGAAGCGGTCGTTCAAGTTATAGGACAGCCCGCCCCGCAGGACGCGAAGCCTGTCCTCGATGGTCGTCTGGTCGAACTGGGTCTGATGGAAATCGCGGTAGTCGAAGGTCCCGTTGATCCAGAGATTTTGCGCGCGCGAGCGCATCAGCGGGTAACCGGCGCGGCCGATTGCCTGGGTCGAAGTGCTGTTGGTGTCGAATTGGGCGCTGTTCCCGCCGGCATCGATGGCGCCTTGCGCGCCGTAAAGCGAGACATAGGCGCCGTTATGGCCGACCGGCAGCGTGCCGCTGAGCGAGCCGTAAAGCAGCTCTTTGGGTTGGTTCGGAACGGTGACGAAGGTCGCATTGATCGACTCGCCAAAGCCGAGAACGCCGTTCAATCCGGCGCCGAGCCAGCCCTGCAGCCGCCCGACGTCCGGCGTGCCGCGGTTGTCGAGCCGGCCGAAGGCGCGTACCGGACGGTAGTCGACGTCGGCGATCAGCTCGTATTCGCCTGCTTCTGCGTTCAGTGGCTTGAGCCGCGGCTTTACGGTGACCCCCGGCAGGTCGCTCATGAGCAGCAGCACGCGTTCCACCGTCGGCAGCCTCGCCGGGTGCTCGCCCAAAACCGGCTGGGCGTATTTCGCCAGCAGCTTGGGATAGGGATAGTCGCCGGCAGGCGTGAATTTCGTGATAGTGCCTTCGATCACGCGGATGCGCAGAATGCCCGTCGTGATGTCCTGGGCCGGCGCGATCGCGCGCGCCAGGAAATAGCCCTCGTCGTCATAGCGTTGCGTGATGCCGCGCAGGATCGCCTCGATCTCGGGGTCGCCGACCCGGGTGGCGAGATATTTCTCGTAGGTCTTCGTAAAGTCGGCGGGCTTGAAGACGGTCGCGCCTTCGATGATCACGCCGCTCAGCGTGAAGGGCTGCATGGCGGCCGCCGGCGGCGCGGCGCCTTCGATCCGCGGCACGGGGACCGGAATCCGCCTTGGCGGGGTCTTTTCGCCTTCCTTGACGCGGCGGTCGATGATCGACAGATCGGGCGCCGTCTGTGCGTGAGCGGCCGGCGAGCCTAGCCCCCCGGACGTGACTGTCGCGAGAATTATTCCGCTTAATAACAATCGACGAGAGCAGGCACGGCCCTCTAAGTCTTGTGGCATTTGGAATTCAAAAACGCAAAATATTGTATAAGTCGAAGCAACATATCCGTATGGGCAAGGAACCGCAACGGCTTTCGCGCATCGCGGGTGAGCGCTCAAGAGGGACGTTCCGCGCCTTGGTTGCAGCCTCGATTACAAGAATAGATAGAATATTTTCTTGAGAGCAAACAATTATTACTAATAAATATTGAATAATACTTTAGAAGCAATTTAGTATTATGTGAGGCTGGTCACAGCAATTGTTTTAATATTCATCAATATTTCACCCGTACAAAGCCTAATTCGGAATCGGGTGGAATTCATGCGCATTTTCTCAAAGATCTTTTTCGTGGCCGTCCTGGTCCTCCTGGCGTGCCAGATCAGCGTCGTCGAGCGCGCCGCCGCTGCTGACGGAACGGCAGCCTGGTCGGTCGCTTCGGTCAGCGGTAAAGCGCAGTTGCGGGCGACCGCCCAGGCCTGGCAGCCTCTGGCCAAGGGCCAGAAGGTTGCTGTCGGCCAGCCGATCCGGACCGGCGACGACGGCCGGGTTCTTCTGTCGCGGGGCGACGAGTCCGTTACGATCGCGCCCAACAGCAGCTTCGAGATGAAGCCCGCGGCCGACGGCATGTTGACGACGATCTTCCAGAAGGTCGGGACCCTGATGTTCAGGGTCCACAAGATGCCGAACCGGCATTTCGAGGTGAAGACGCCCTATCTGGTCGCCGCGGTGAAGGGCACGCATTTCACGGTCAGCGTCGACAGCAGCGGCGGCGCCGTTCACGTCACCGAGGGCCTCGTCCAGGTCGCCGATCTCAACGGCGCGGACAAGGTGCTGGTGCGTCCCGGCATCACGGCCAGCGTCTCGTCGCAGCGCGGCAGTCGGGTCCAGATCGGCGAGACCCCGGAAAAGAACAAGGACATGAAGGGCAAGTCGTCGCACGGGGCGCGGATCGATCGCGACCTGGGTCCCGCTACGGTCGATGTCGCGCATAGCTCGAACGGGCTCTTCCGGTCCCAGTCCAACCCGTCGGCCGAACAGACCGCGGCGCGTGGCAAGGGCAACGACGGCGACAACGACGGCAATAACGGCAAGGCGCTCGGCAAGGATAACAGTCTTGCCAACAACGTCGGCAACGGTCTC
>CAZPFL010000007.1:0-20271 GCA_964585785.1 uncultured Rhodospirillaceae bacterium | reverse complement strand
CGGCAAGGCGCTCGGCAAGGATAACAGTCTTGCCAACAACGTCGGCAACGGTCTCGGGCTGGCAAACGGAAACGGCAACGCCGGTGGCAATGGAAACGGCAATGCCGGCGGCAACGGTGTCGCCAATGGCAGCGCCGGCGGCCAAGGCAACGGCAATGCTGGCGGCAACGGCAACGGCAACGGCAACGCCGGCGGCAATGGAAACGGCCGAGGCAACGGGCACGGCCACAACTAGCGGCGCGAATGACCACAGACGACGTCGGCCATAGCCCAAGTGGAACGGACAAGGCCAGCCGGTGGAAAGACCGGCTGGCCTATCTGCTTGTCTGCGCGCTGGTATGGGTCCTCTATCTGAGCGGCGCGCTGCATTTCGCCGAGCGAAAGCTGGACGACGTCAAGTTCGCGCTGCTCGACCGGCCGGCGACCGGCAACGTCGTCTTCGTCGAGATCGACGCGCAAAGCCTTTCGAAGCTGGGCATCTGGCCGTGGCCGCGGCGCTTGCACGCCACGGTCATCGATCGTCTTCTCGCCGCGGGCGCGCGCCGGATCGCCTTTGACGTGGACTTCAGCGCCAAGTCTTCACCCGACGAAGACGCACGGCTCGCGGCGGCGCTGCAACGTGCCGGGGGAAAGGTGATCCTCCCCGTCTTCACGCAAAAGGCGTCGCAAGCCGCGCAGCCGGGCCAATTCGTCGCCGCCAAGCCCCTCGCCCCGTTCCGCGCCCATGCGCGGCTCGCCGCCCTCAACGTCTTTCCATCCTCGGACGGTCTTGTCCGCGATCTCTACCGGTCGGGCGAGATCGCCGGTGCCCGGTACCCGAGCTTGTCGGCGGCACTGGCGGCTGTGGCCGATGACGCCAGGTCCGCATTTGCGATCGACTTCGGCATCGATCCGGCGACGGTGCCGCGGCTGTCCTATGTCGATGTCCTGCAAGGCCGCTTCGATCCCAACGCGGTCGCCGGCAAAGAGGTCGTGGTCGGCAGCACGGCGGCGGAGCTCGGCGACTATTTCGCGGTGCCGGCGTGGGTCACGATCCCCGGACCGCTGCTGCACATCCTCGGATACGAATCCCTGGTGCAGGGGCGCGCGCTGCAGCGTCTCGGTCCGCTGCCGGTCCTGCTTCTGGTGGCGCTACTCGTGTTGATTCTGCGGATGGCCTTTGAAAAAAGATCCTTCCGCGCCGGGCTGTGGACGGCGATTGGCACAGGCAGTGCGGTTTTCGTCGGCTCGATCCTGATACAGAAATATCTGCCGATCCAGATCGATACCGTGCCCTTGGTTCTCGTGGCCGGCTTGATGCCGGTCGCCGCCATGGCCAACCGGGTCGACCGGCAGTCGGTGTCTCTCCTGTTCCAGGGGCTCGAGATCCGGCGCAAAAACACGATGATGCGGAACCTGATCGACAAGAGCATCGTCGGCGTCGTGATCGCCGGCGCGGACGGTCGTATCGTCTCGGTCAACGACGCGGCCGCAGCGATGTTCGGATACGAGCCGGGCGCACTTGAAGGCGCAACGGTCATGCGCCTCATTCCCAGCCTTGCTTGGGACACGGAAGCCGATAAACACGTCCTGCAGAAGCTGGCGGCGGCCGGACGCCGGGAACTGTCGGGTCGGCGCGCCGATGGCGTGTATTTTCCGATCGAGATCACCGCGAACGAGGTGCTGGAAGACGGGAGCGCGGCATTTGTCGCCTTCATCAACGACATTACCCTTCGCCGGCGGCAGGAAAAGGAGCTCGTGTTCCGGGCCGATCACGACGTGCTCACAAGCCTGCCGAATCGAACGAAATTCTCGCGCAGTCTCGAGAAGGATCTCGCGTGTGCCGTCGAGAAAAGCGCCATGGTCGCGGTCTTTTTGCTCGATCTCGACCGCTTCAAGGAAGTGAACGATACCCTCGGGCACGCGGTCGGCGACCGGCTGCTGCAGGATGTCTCGGAGCGGCTGTCCCGCTTCATGCCGGAGGGCGCCCTTCTGTCCCGGTTCGGCGGTGATGAATACGCGATCTATTTGCCGAATGTCGGCAACGACGCCGAGGTCGAGAATTTCGCACGGTCCTTGCTGGCGCAGCTCAAGCGGCCGTTCGAAGTGGACGAGATCACGCTCGAGGTCGGCGGCAGCATCGGCGCGGCGCTCTTTCCGCAAGACGGCGCCAGCGTCGATGAGCTGCTGCAGCGGGCGGATATCGCGATGTACGGCGCGAAGCGAAACCAGTCGGGCTTCGCGCGGTATTGGGCGGAAGACGACGTTCACAGCATCCGCAATCTCACGCTGACGGGCGATCTTCGCCGCGCCATCGACAATGGCGAGCTGGAGCTTGCCTTCCAGCCGAAGATCAGCCTCGCCAGCGGCAAGATCTCGGGCGCCGAGGTGCTGTGCCGCTGGCACCGGGTGGGCCACGGCTTCGTCTCGCCCGACGAATTCATCGAGCATGCGGAGCAGAGCGGCCTGATCTTTTCCCTGACGCAGTCCGTCCTGGGCAAGGCGATCGAGGCGGCGGCGATCTGGCGCGAGCTGGGCTGGGACCTGAACATCGCGGTCAATCTCTCGGCCCGCCTGCTGCATCACGAGAAGATCCTGGCGGTGGTCACCGAGACGCTGAGCCATTGGGACTATCCGCCGGATCGTCTGACCATCGAAATCACGGAAAATGCGCTGCTGGTGAACCCGGCGCATGCGATGATCGTCATCAACGAACTGGCGGCGCTCGGCATCAACGTCTCCATCGACGACTTCGGCACCGGCTACTCTTCGCTGTCCTATCTCGCCACCCTGCCCGCGAGCGAGCTGAAGATCGACAAGAGCTTCGTGCTCGGCATGGACAGCGACAGCGATTACCGGACGATCATCAAATCCGTCATCGGCATGGCCCACGACCTGAAGCTGCGCGTCGTCGCCGAGGGCGTCGAGACGCAGGAGACCATGGCGGAATTGCAGCGCATGGGTTGCGATATCGGGCAGGGGTATCTGTTCGGCAAGCCGATGGCCATGGCGGATTTCGAGGCATGCCTCAACGCCGCGGAATGGGGCGCGACGCCCGCGATCGGGCAGCACCGCCATCCCGCCAGCTTGGCCTGACGCGCCAGTGCGCTTCAGCGGGCCGGCAGTGAGAGAAGATATGTGGCCACCGCGTTGAGGTCGGCGTCGGTCCAGTGCGAGGTCGAGTCCTCGATCACGTCGCCCATCGCGCCGCCCAGCACGTCTCCGTCCGGCTTGCCGCCGGTCTTCAGCGCATAGGCGACGTCCTCCTTCGTCCAGCCGCCGATGCCGTGCTTCGGCCGCGGCCGGATGCTGGGCACGGGCTTGCCGTCGGGGCCGGCGCTGGTGCCGGCCAGCGCGCGGTCCTGGTCGACCGCGCCGAAGAAGTTGCGGGGCGAATGGCACTCGCCGCAATGCCCGGGACCGGTGACGAGATAGGCCCCGCGGTTCCATTCCGCGCTCTTGTTCGCCTCGGGCTTGAAGGGTTTCGGCTCGAAGAACAACCAGCGCCAGACGACCAGCGCGATACGGAGATTGTAGGGGAAGCGGAGGTCGTTCTCCGGCGCCTCGAAATGCACCGGCGGCACGGTGTCGAGATACGCCTTCAGGTCGATCAGGTCCTGCCGCGTCATATGGGTGAAGGAGGTATAGGGAAAGGCCGGGTAGAGCGGCGTCCCGTCGGGCAGCACGCCATGCGTCATGGCGCGGATGAAGTCTTCCGTGCTCCAGCCGCCGATGCCGGTCTGCTTATCCGGCGTGATGTTCGGCGCATAGAAGGTGCCGTAAGGCGACTTCAGCGCGACGCCGCCGGCGAGCATCGGTCCCTTCTTCTTGGTATTCGTGTGACAGGCGACGCAGCCGCCGAGCCGGAGAATATACGCCCCGCGCTCGGGATTGCCCGGCGCGTCGGCGGCGCGCGCCGTCGCGGCCCCGGTCCACGTCACGGCCCCCAGCGCGCTCGCGATAACCAACGCGGCCCGCAGGACGCGTGAGCCATGCCGCAAGAGACGCCAGGGCGAAAATTGGACCATAATTCAATGTTGTCATAGCGGCCGGCGAAATGACAACAGGCAAGGTGGCCGCAGGGTTGCCGCGTCAGCCGGCGAGGTCGTCGAGGATCGGGCAGTCGGGCCGATCGTCGCCGTGGCAGCGCTCGACCAGCCGGCCGAGCGTGTCGCGCAGCGCCAGCAATTCCCGCACCTTCCGATCGATCTCGCCGATCCGGCGCTCGGCGATCGCCTTGACGTCCGCGCTCGAGCGCCGGCGGTCCTGGTAGAGCGACAGCAGCTCGCGGCATTCGTCGATGCTGAAGCCGAAGGCGCGGGCGCGCTTGAGAAACTGCAGCACATGCACTGCCGAGTCGTCATAGTCGCGGTAGTTGCCGGCGGTCCGGTCGGCTTGCCGGATGAGGCCGATCGATTCGTAATAGCGGATGGTCTTCGCCGGAACGCCCGACTGGTCCGCTGCCTGACCGATATTCATGCCGCCCTTCCCGTCCTGCTCGAAAGCGCACCCGCATGTGGTGACCGACAAGGATATTGACATTCCAGTTGCTGGAAGGTCAATGACTCAGCCTATGATCACAGAACGAAAAAGCGCCGGCTTTCACCGGTTCCACGCTTCCCTGTTCGCCGCCGCGCTGCTGGCCGGAACGGCGACGGCCTTTGCCGCGGCGGCCGACGAGTCCGCCGCCGACCCGGACGACCCGGCGCAGGTCGCGCGCGGCAAGCGGGTCTACGCAGCGCAATGCGGCGCGTGCCACGGCGTGAACCTCGAGGGCCAGCCGGGCTGGCGCGAACGCGGGCCGGACGGCAAGCTGCCCGCGCCGCCGCACGACGCCAGCGGCCATACCTGGCACCATCCGGACGCCCAGCTCTTCGACATCACCAAGCGCGGCGTCGCGGCCGTCGCCGGGCCCGGATACAAGACCGACATGCGCGGTTTCGGCCGCGGCTTCGGCGGCACGCTTACCGATGCGGAGATCTGGGCGGTGCTGGCCTATATCAAGTCGACCTGGCCGCCCGAGATCCGCGCCCGCCAAGAGCGCATGAACGCGATGCATCGGGCCATGCCGATGCCGCGGGTCTCGCCGCCGCCTCAGAAGTAGCGCGCGCTGAAGAACTCCCAGACCGTGACCTTGCCGTTCTTGTCCCGGTCGCTGGCCTCGAAGCGCTTCTTGCCGTAGGCGATGAACTCCTCCTGGGTCACGACGCCGTCATGGTTCGCGTCGATTTCCTTGAAGCGCGCTTCCTTGCGGGCCTGCCAGTGCTTCGCGGCGTCGGCCCGCCAGGCGGCGTGCATGCCGGGCCCGTAGGGCCGGGTCATGAACTCGTCCAGGGTCAGCTTGCCGTCGTCGTTGCTGTCCATGGCCGCGAAGGCGTTGTCGAAGAAGGTAGCGGCTTCGCTGCTGCTGATGATGCCGTCATGGTCGGCGTCGATCGGCGGATAGCCGGCAAAGCCGCGCATGCCGCCATATCCCATGCCGTAGCCCGGCCCCATGCCGTAGCCCGGCCCGTAACCCGGTCCCATCATGCCCGGTCCCATCATGCCTGGGCCCATGCCATAGCCCGGCCCGTAGCCCATGCCGTAGGCTGGCCCGTATCCCGGTCCCATCATGCCGTAGCCCTGCCCCTGCCCATAGCCGGGCCCCATCATGCCGTAGCCGCGTCCATAGCCCGGCCCAGAGCCGGGGCCCATGCCGTATCCCGGGCCCATGCCATAGCCGGGGCCCATCATGCCGTAGCCGTACCCATACCCGTACCCGGGGCCCATGGGCCCCGCGGGCGGCGTGGTTTGCTGGTCCTCCGCACTGGCCGCGACGGCCGACATCAGGATCGCCGCCGCCAGGGCGAAGGCTCCGACTGCATACCGCATCGACTCTCCCTCCAAGAAGTGGCGATGACGGATCGCATCTTCGGATCATCGCGGCCGGCGGTCATTGAGATGGCTCAAGGTCCGCGGCCGCTCCCTACCCCTTCCCGCCCGTCTCTGGAATCGTCGCGGACTGGCCGAACAGGATGCGGCGGGATTCTTCGGTTTGCGGGCGGCCGTAGTCGCGCCATTCCTTGCCGACGTCGACGCCCTTGCGCACGGCGGGACGCGCCTTCATGCGGTCGTGCCAGGCCGCGACGTTCGGCAGGTGGTCGAGCGACTGGCCGAAGCGCTTGTACGGGATGAGCCAGGGCCACGACGCCATGTCGGCGATCGTGTAGTCGCCACAGATATAGTCGCGGCCCTCGAGCTGGCGGTTCAGCACGCCCAAGAGCCGGTCGTATTCCCGCGCGTAGCGGTCCTTTGCGTAGGGTACGGGCTCCGGCGCGTAGTTGACGAAATGGCTGAGCTGCCCCGCCATCGGCCCGAGACCGCCGACCTGCCAGAACACCCATTGCAGCACCTGATAGCGCGCCTTGATCTCCCTCGGCATGAACTTGCCCGTGGTCTCGGCGAGATAGCTCAGGATCGCGCCGGACTCGAAGAGCGTCACCGGGTCGTCCGGGTTGCGCTTGTCGACGATCGCGGGCATGCGGTTGTTCGGGCTGATCGCCAGGAACTCGGGCTTGAACTGGTCGCCCTTGCGGATGTCCACCGGGATGGCGCGGTATTCGAGGCCGCACTCCTCCAGCATGATGGTGATCTTCCAGCCGTTCGGCGTGGGCCAGTAATAGAGGTCGATCATGGGCGGCCGCCTGTGGTTCGCGTCACGCACAACCTAGGGCGCGCGGCCGGGTGCGGCAAGCCAACGCCGCGGGCCCGTTTGCGTTCCGCCCATGAAACGATGGACACTAAATGTCCGGACAACCGAGGGGACGATCGAGGAAACGCGTCATGGACTACACGTGCATCTCCGCCGACTGCCACATCGACCTGATCTGGCTGCCGCCCGATTTGTTCACCAGGAACGCGCGTGCGGCGCTAAAGGACCGCATGCCCTACGTGACCGATGGGCCGGACGGGCCGGTCTGGGTCACCAAGGCCGGCGCGCAGTTCGGACTTGCGAACGGCATGGGCTCGGGCGGCCGCAAATACGTGCCGGGACAGATCCATCGCTCGGACCGCATGGCCGAGACCGGGCTCTTCAGCGACGGGCAGAAGGGCATCCGCCGCCTCACCGACCCCGAGCTGCGGATCAAGGACCAGGACCGCGACGGCGTTCAGGCGGAGGTGTTGTACGGCATCCTCGGCGCGGCGCAGCGGATGAGCGATCCTGACGCGGTGACCGAGGTCATGCGCATCTACAACGAATGGCTCGACGGATTCTGCAAGACCCATCCGGAGCGTTTCGCCGGCATCGCCTCGATCCCGAACCACGACATCGACGCCGCGGTAGCGGAAATCGGGCGCGTCGCCAAGCGCGGCGGCGTCCGCGGGGTCGAGGTCGCCAAGACGCACGACATGAAGCCACTCAACGATCCGTCCTGGAACCCGCTTTGGGCCGCGGCGGCGGAAGCGGGCCTGCCGGTTCATTTCCACACTATCGGCACCAAACGGCCGGACTTTTCCAGCATGCCGCCGATGCAGGCGCGCCAGGCCTTCGCGATCCACATCACCGGCTTCCAGCTCGCCATGGGCTGGACTTTGATGGAGATCCTCTATGGCGGCGTGCTCGAGGCGCACCCCAAGCTGAAGATCGTGATCGGCGAGAGCGGCATCGGCTGGATCCCCTACCTGCTCGATCACATGGACCTGGAATGGGAGGACCAGTTCCGCGACCTGACGCTGACGATGAAGCCGTCGGACTACTGGCGCCGGCAATGCCTGGCGACCTACCAGAGCGACAAGGTGGGCACCCGTCTGCTCGACCTGCTCGGCGAGGACAACGTCATGTGGGGCTCGGATTTCCCGCACCCCGACGGCGTCTGGCCGGATTCGCAGGAATTTATCGAGAAAGAGCTGGGTCACCTGCCGGCGGCGACCCGCCACAAGGTGGTCTGCGCGAACGCCGCGAAGCTTTACCGGTTCGTGCCGGCCTGAGCCTGGACGCTGGTGAAGGGCTGGCGGGGCTGGACGCGGGCGACCGACGTCTTGGGGATCGGCACGCCATGCACCGCGGGTACGGTCTCGCCGTAGTAGAGGTCGGCGATCACGCTGCTGGCGGCGGTCCGCACCGTACGGTCGATATGGGTGCTGCTTCCGATCAGGCTGAGGGCGAGGAGAAGACAGACGAGCGCGCATTCCATCGAGGGAATGCGGCGCCCGATCGCTGCTGCCCGGCCAAGAAACTTGGCCATGATACCTCCTCTTGCCTCTCCGCCGAGGCTAAGCCGATTGATTGTTTTGTTCGGCTGACCCTAGGAAACCGCAGCTTTCCGGCCGCAACAACGTCGCTTCCGTACTGGGCCAAAGGAGATGGGGCGGCTGACGGCAGGACTAATCCCACCCGCCTGTGACCGCCGTCACATGGGGCTACCCCTAAAGTTAGGATGAGCAGCGGGCCGCCCTGCCTAAGAGGCTTGCTTGGCCGTGCCTGCGGCCGGGTGGCGGCAGCCCTGGATGGCCTCCTCGACAGAGAGGAACAGGCGGTCGGCGCCGAGCCGCTCAAGCAGGCCGGTCCGGCCGGCGGCTTCTTCCGCGCGCTCGGATTCCAGCCGCGCGATCGCCACGTCGACATGGCGGCGGCGCAGGTCGCCGATTGCCTGCTGCAGGAGCTGGGAGCCGGTGAAATCGATATCGATCACGCCGTGCGCCTCGATCACGACCAGCCTGCAGCGCTCTCCCATGGCGGCGATCGCGTCCATCAGCCGGGCGAGCAGGTAGCGGGCGTTGATGAAGGTGATCGGCGCGCCGAAGGCGAAGACCAGCACGCCCGGCTCGTGCTCGCCCGCCTCGCCTTTCTCCAGCGTCCACCAGATCGTCGTGCCGGGGACGCGCGCGAGCACCGAGCTGCGTGGCCGTGCGATGATGTAGATGCTGTGTAGCAGCGACAGCACGATGCTCATGCTGACGCCGATGTCGATCGGCATCACAACGACGAGCGCGGCGCTGGCCGCGACCAGCAGGACCTCGCGCGGACTCTTCCGGTAGATCCGCCCCATCATCGGCACGCGGAAGATGCGGATGCCGATGAAGACCAGCACGCCGCCCAGCGCTGCGTGCGGCACGAAGGCGAAGGCGCCGGCCGCGGGCAGCAGGACGATCGCCGTGATGGCCACCGCCAGCAGGCCGGAAAGCTGCGAACGGCCGCCCGATTCCGCCACCACTGCCGTGCGCGGCGGGCTGGCGTTCACCGCAAAGGTCCCGAACAGCGCGGCCAGGACGCTGCCGGCGCCGACGGCGGCGAATTCGCGCCCCGCATCCTCCCGCCAGCTCGGCCCCGACGCGAAGGACCGCAGCACCGCCGCGGTCTGCATCATGCAGACCAGCGCGACGATGAGCGAGAGCGGTAGCAGGTAGATGAAGTCGCTCCAACTCGGCAGGCGCAACACCATCGCCGGCGGCGCGATCGGCAGCGCGCCCAGGACCGCGACGCCGCGCTGCGCGAGACCGAGCTGCCAAACCGCGATCCCGCTCGCCACCAGCCCGATCAGCGCGCCCGGGATGCGCTTGCTGAAGCGCTCGGTGAGCAGGCACAGGGCGACCACGCCGAAGCCGATCGCGAGCGAATAAGGATTGGCGTGCGGCGCCGCGCGCGCGATGGCCAAGAGCCGGCTGAGCAGCGCGCCGGTGGGCGCGTCGACGCCGAGGATGATCGGCAACTGGCCCGCGATGATATGGACCGAGATGCCGGCGAGGAACCCCGTCGAGACCGGGATCGACACCATGTCGGCGATCCAGCCGAAGCGCAGCGGCCGTGCGAGCAGCAGGACCACGCCCACCATCAGCGCCAGGATCGCGATCGTGCCGGGATAGTCCGGGCTGCCGATGGCGGCGATCCCCGCGAGCGATGCGGCCATGATCGGCGCGATGGTCGAATCCGCGCCGACCGACAGCACGCGGTTGACGCCGAAGGCCGCGAAGGCGAGCGTGCCGGCCGCGAAGGCGAAGAGTCCGGTGATCGGCGGCATGCCGACGAGCCGCGCCGTCGCGAGCTGCTCGGGAATCGCGATCGCCGCCAGTGTCATCGCCGCGATCGCGTCGCCGGACAGCCAGGACGCGCGGAAGCCGCCGAGAGACGCGAACAGCCAGCGGCCCCGCTTGGCGGCGCTAGCCACGGCGGCGGCCGGATTTGCGGCGCCCGGCCTTCTGCTCCGCTTCCTCGGCCGCGTGGTAGCGCGCGCGGATATCGGCGATGTCGACATGCGTGGGCGGCAGCTTCAGGCCCAGCTCGTCCAGCGTCTTGGTGACGATCTGTGAGATCGCGAGGTTGCGGAACCACTTGTGGTTCGACGGAATGACGTACCAGGGCGCGTGTTTCGTGCTCGTCCGCGCCAGCACCTCCTCATAGGCCTCGATGTATTGCGGCCAGAAGGCGCGCTCCACATAGTCGCTTTCGCTGATCTTCCACTGCCGCGATTTGTCCTCCAGCCGCTCCCGGAAGCGATCGAGCTGCGCCTCGGGGCTGATGTGAAGCAGGAATTTCAGGATGCGGGTGCCGTTGCCCACGAGCATCTTCTCGAAATCGTTGATCAGCTCATAGCGCTTCGACCAGACCGCCGGCGGCACCAGGTTGTGCACGCGCACGACCAGCACGTCCTCGTAATGCGAGCGGTTGAAGATCATCACTTCGCCCCGGCCGGGCGTGTGCAGATGCGCGCGCCAGAGGAAATCATGCGCGCTTTCCTCGTGGCTCGGCTGCTTGAAGCAGTGGACCGAGGTGCCCTGTGGGTTCATGCCGGTGAACAGGTGGCGGATCACCCCGTCCTTGCCGGCCGCGTCGAGCCCCTGCAGCACCACGAGCAGCGACTGGTTGCCGTCGGCGTAGAGCAGGTATTGCAGCGCGTCCATGCGCGCGACGTATTGCTGGATCTCCGGCCGCGCCTTGGCATGCGTCAAATGCTTGCCGGTGTAGGACGGATCGATCTTGGCGAGCTGGACATGGTGGCCGGGCTTGACGGCAAATTTCTTGCGATAATCCATCTGCCCCTTTCTTTATTTCTGAAATCTGGGTTCGCGCTATGCGCCTGTCCGCTCCAACCTTGCGCGGATTGACTTTGCCCGCGCCAGCGCCTATCCGGGCGCAACGCTGCCGAGCCTAGTACCGCGTGCGGGACGTGGCAATTCCCCTGCCCTGACGTTTGCGGTTTCCCGGCTGGACGAGAGTGTTGGGAGCCGGATAGGCCATGCCGCTCGAGATCGTTGGGTTGGTGCTGCTGTCGGCGCTGCTGCATCCGTTGTGGAACGCGCTGTTGAAGAAGGGCGGCCAGCCGGAAAGCGGCTATCTCGTGCTCACCTTGCTGATCGCGCTGTTCGCCGGGACGCATGCGCTGATCTCGGGCCAGGATCTTGCCTCGATCTTCACGATCTGGCCGCTCTACCTCACCTCGGTCGCGGGCCAGCTGATCTACGGCTTCTTCCTCGTGATGACGCTCCGGCGCGGTGATCTCTCCGCCTACTATCCGATCATCCGCTCGTCGCCCGCGCTGATCGTCGTGGTCGGCTTCCTGTTTCTGGGCGCGCGCTATTCGCCGATCCTGCTGGCGGGGATCGCGCTGGTGCTGACCGGCGGCTTCCTGCTGCAGTACAAGCCGGGGCTGCGGCTGCTCGACGCTCCGGTGACGCTCGCCTGCGCTTTATTCGCCATGACCGGCGTCGCGATCTATTCGCTCGCCGACTCCCGCGGCGTGCGGCTGATCCATCCCTCGGTGATGTTCTTCTGGGTCGAGGCGACCTGCCTCGTCGGCTATCTCTTCATCTTCCGGCTGCTCGGCGAGAATTCGGTGCGCTGGACCGCGCTTTATCTCTGGCTCCGCCGGCCGCTCAGCAACACGGCGGCGGGCGTCATGGCCTACACCTCCTACTGGCTGATCCTCAAGGCCTTCTCCCTCGGCGGCGACGTCGCGGCGGTGACCTCCGTCCGCCAGGCCTCGATCCCGATCTCGGTGCTGATCGGCGGCGTCCTGCTGCGCGAGGGCGCGGTGCTCCGCCGTTTCGGCGCGTCGCTGCTGCTTGCCGTCGGCATCCTGGTGATCGTGCTGTCGTAAGCGCCGGCATTTCCGCCCGAGCCGGACCGCGCGCTATACTTTTCACACGATAGCAGGTGAGCCTCATGCTGAGCTTGTCGAAGCAGGCGGCGATTGGCGCGGCCTCATCTTTCGACAAGCTCAAGATGAGGCTTGGAAAAGCGGGAGGAAAAGCATGACCGTGTTGGTGACCGGCGGCGGCGGCTTGATCGGCGCCCGCATCGTGAAGCGGCTGCTCGCGCAGGGCGAGCGCGTGGTTTCCTTCGACGCGCTGGCGGACCAGCCACGCCTCGACCACGAGCGCGACAACCCGCGGCTGCGCCGGATTGCCGGCGACATCCGCGACTACGACCGGGTGCTGGCCGCGATGCGCGACCACGGCGTCGAGCGCGTTATCCACATGGCCGCCGTGCTGGTGCCGCTGACCGAGGAAGAGCCGGCGATCGGCTTCGCGGTCAACATCACGGGCGCGACCAACGTCTTCGAGGCGGGGCGCCACAGCGGCGTCAAACGCGTCTGCTACGCCACCTCGATCTCGACCTATGGCGACCAGTCGCGCTACGGCGACGTCGCGGTCGACGAGGAGTCCGACCGCCATCCCTACAGCCTCTACGGCTACGCCAAGTTGATCAACGAGGAGACGGCCAAGGCCTACACGCGCAACTTCGGGCTGGACACCCGCGGCATCCGCATCGCGATGGTGTTCGGCCACGGCCGGGTGACCGGGCGCAGCAGCGCCATCTCGCGCGTTATCTCCGCCGCCGCGGTGGGCGAGCCGGCGGTCTCCGACGTGGACGCGCGCCAGCAGGCGCCGGTGATCTATGTCGACGACGTGGCGGAGTGCATGGTGCGGATCTGCTTCGCGGAGAACCTCAAGCTGCCGGTCTACGCCGGGCTCAGCACGCCGGCCACCGTGCAGGACGCGGTCGACATCGTCCGCCGCCACATCCCCGATGCGGATATCCGTTTCGCCGAGGACGCGGTATCCTATCTGACGATCAAGAAAGTGAACGGGACACGGCTCGAGCAAGCCATCGATTATCGCGTCCCGTCCTTCGAGCGCCGCGTGCTGGACCAGATCAACGAGGCGCGGGCCGAGCGGCAGATGCCGCCCATCGGATGAATATTAGGTAAACCGGAAACGCAAGAAGGAGCGACACATGGCTGATTACATTCTCATCGTGCAGCTCGACGTCAACGAAAAGCATGTCAAGGAGTTCAACGAGCTTTACGACGGCGAGCACGTCCCCAACCTGCTCAAGGTCAAGGGCGTGAAGTCGGGCACGCGCTACGAGCTGGAGCGCAACGGCGAGGACGAGCTGCGCTACCTCGCGGTCTACGAGATCGAGCGCCCGGACATCCCGGAGAGCGCGGAATGGCAAAAGGCGGCGACGACGCCGGGCTGGATGTCCGTCCGCGGCCACATCACCGCCCGCCGCCGCGGCGTGTTCCGGAAGATGTGACGTAAGGGCCGGTACGAACCGTCGCGCGCTGCCCCATGGACCCCACGGACAAGCCGTGGGGTGACGAGTGGTTTTAGGCACCCTACCGAATTCGTCATGCCACGCTTCATGCGTGGCATCCATGGCAGGCTGCCCAACCGGGAGGAGCCCCACCCATGGCCAAATACATTCATATCGCCCAGATCGACGTCCCGCCCGAGCATGAGGCGGAGTTCAACCGCCTCTATGACGAGGAGCACGTGCCGCGCATCACCAGCGTGCCTGGCGTGATCAGCGGGCGGCGCTTCAAGATCCGCGGCGGCAAGCGCGGCGAAATCCCGCGCTACCTCGCGATCTACGAGCTGGAATCGCCCGACATCCCGCAGTCGAAGGCGTGGGAGGAAGCGGCCGAGACGCCCAACTGGCATCGCGTGCGCAAGACCATGACTGCGCGCCAGGGCGGCACCTTCGAGGCGATGGAATAGGCGCCGGCCCGGCTTGGCGGCTTAGGCGAGCTGGCCCGCTGCCGCCATCTTCTTCAGCGTTACCCGGTCCACCTTGCCGGTCGCGTTCAGCGGCATCTCGTCGAGGACGACGATCTCCTCCGGCGCCTTGTAGCCGACGCGCGCGCGGGCGAACTGGATCAGCTCTTGCGTCGTCGGCTTCGGCGCGGCCGGGTCCAGCGTGACGTAGCCGCGCACGTTTTCGCCGTGCATGCGGCTCAGCACGCCGACGACGCCGGCGCTGGAAACCGCGTCATGCTCCAGGAGCGCCGCCTCCACCTCCTGCGGGCAGATGTTCGAGCCGTCGTGGATGATGATCTGCTTCTGGCGGCCGTGGAACCAGAGATAGCCGTCCGCGTCGGCGCTCATCACGTCGCCGGTGTCGAGCCAGCCGTCCACGACCGTCTCGGCGGTCGCCTTTGGATTGTTCCAGTAGCCGACCATATTGCCCGGGAACTTGATCCAGAGGCGCCCGTCCGTGCCGGTCGGCACCTCGCGGCGGTCGCTGTCGCGCAGCGACGCCTGGTAGCCCGGCGCGAGCGGCCCGACGGAGCCGGTCTTCTGCGCGAAAGGCGGCGTGACCGTCGGAATGCCGATCTCGGTCATGCCGTAGTCTTCGTCGATCGCGATGCCGGCGAGCTCCGTGAATTCCTTCTCCAGCGCGTCGGAGACCTTGTCGCCGCCCGAGAAGCACGCCTTGACCGAGGCGAAGTCCTCGCGGCGGGCGCCGTGGTCGCGCGTCAGCGCATAGAGCGCGGAGGGCAGCATCCACATCTTGGTCGGCCGTTCCTCGCGCAGCAGCGGCAGGATCTCGTCGCCGTCAAACGTCCGCGCCGTCACGACCTTGCCCGCGGCGGCGAAGGTCATCAGCGACAGGTGGTGCCCGCCGACATGCGACGCCGATCCCGCGGGCATCATGACGTCGTCAGGCCCCATGTCGAAGCTCTTGACGGCGCTGGCGATGATCCAGCCCAGCGTCTCGAAGCTGTGGCAGACGCCCTTCGGCTTGCCGGTGCTGCCCGAGGTGAAGAAGATGATCGCCGGGTCCGCCGGCTTCGGCGGGGCGAAATCGCGGCTCGGCGCGCCTTCCGCGAGCGACCTGAAGCCGGGCGCATCGCCATCGCCATCATCGTTATAGCTGATCCGGCCGAGCGGCAGATTGCCGGCCAGCTTACTCAACGCGAGGTCGGCGCGCCGCTCGTCATGCGCCAGCAGGATCTTCGCGCCGCCGACCTCGAGCGCGTGATCGATCTCCGGCGCCATGTAGCGGTAGTTGAGCGGCATTGCGACCATCCCGCATTTCATGCAGGCGATGTAATGGACCAGCAGCTCCGTCCGGTTCGGCATGAGCGAGGCGACGCGGTCGCCCGGCGCGAGACCGAGGCCGAGATAGCCCGCAGCCAGCCGGCTCGACGCGTCGTCCAGCTTCCGCCAGCTCCACCGCTTCCGCCGCGAGACCAGCGCGTCCGCGTCCGGCTTCAGGACGAGGCCTTTTTTCAGGATCTCGGGAAGCGCAACGGGCCCATCCAGCGGCGGCCCGGAAATCGGCATGGCGATCCTCCCTGGTTGCAACGGCGGTGCGCTTATGTTTGCGCCAACCGTAGCAACCGTGAGGATGTGCGCATAGCGCTAAACGACCGTGTGTTAAAGGTCGCGCGCCCAGATCTGGCCGACCAGGTCCTTGCCGAAGCTATGGTGGGGCTCCGATTCGACGAGCGTGAAGCCGGCGGCTTCGTAGATACGCCGCGCCGAGACGAGGACGTCGTTGGTCCAGAGCACGATGCGCCGGTAGCCTTTCGACCGCGCGAAGCGGAGGCATTCGTCGACGAGCCGGCGGCCGAGGCCGAGGCCGCGCGCCGAGGGCTCGATATACAGCAGCCGCAGCTTCGCGGTCGCCTCGTCCTGCTTGACGACGAAGACCGACCCGACGATCCCGCCGTCACGCTCGGCGACCCAGCAGCGCTCCTTCGCCGGGTCGAAGGTCTTCACGAACTGGCCCAGGATCTCGGCGACGAGCCCCTCGTAGGTCCAGTCCCAGCCGTATTCCTCCGTATAGAGGCGGGCCTGCCGGTGGGCGATCCAGCCGAGATCCCCCGGCTCGGGATCGCGCAGGATGAAGGTGCGGTCTTGCGGCAGGTCGCCGAGCAGGCGCCTGATGCGGGCCATGGCGCCGACGAGCTCGCGCCGCTCGCGCTCGGACAGCGGCGCGAGCAGCGCGGCGACTTCCTTGGCGGACGCCTTGTCGAGCCCGTCGAAGACGGCGCGCCCCTTCTCCGCGAGCGTGAGCGCGAGGCGCTTGGCGTTCTCGGGGCTCGGGCTGCGGTCGATCAGCCCTTCCGCCTCGAGCCCGGCGAGCAGGCGGCTAAGATAGCCGGTGTCCATGTGCAGCCGCCCACCGAGACCGCGGGCCGAGGGCGCCTCCCCGCGCGGCGCATTGGCGATCTCATACAGGACCCGCGCTTGCGGCAGGGAATAGTTTGAATTGAGCAGGTGCTCGTTGAGCGCGCCGACGAGGCGGGTGTGGAAGCGGTTGAACGCGCGGACGGCCTTGACGTCGGAATCCATAATATTGCTGATTTTCATATAATGTTGACCTAAGCAACATCATGAACAAATGGCATGGCGCAAGTCAATTGCCGGCGGTGGCTCTCGGCTTGGTTTCGGGATGCGCGCGCCGGCCGCGCCGTCTCCCCGACGGCGCCCCTCGCCCGCGCGCCGCGCTAGAGCCGCGCCTGAGCGCCCAGCTCGACGACGCGGTTGGTCGGCAGGCGGAAGAACTCCATGGCGCTCACGGCGGTGCGCCACATCAGGATGAAGATCTTCTTGCGCAGCAGGCTCATGCCGCCGCCGGGCGCGGCGATCAGCGTCTCGCGGCTGATGAAATAGGACACCGCCATCGGGAAGTAGAAGAAGCCGAGCTCGGACTCCTTGGCGTGCGCCAGCGCGCGCGGGATGTCGATCATGTCGAGATAACCGTATTTCAGGACGAGCCGGCGGAACCCGTGCCCGAGATCCTCGTATTCGAGATGCTCCGACGGCGCCACGCGGGCATGGTCCTCGATCCGCACGGTCAGCAGGATGTTGTGCTCGTGCAGTACCTTGTTGTGCTTGAGGTTATGCAATAGCGCGGCCGGCACGCCTTCGCTGTCGCTGGTGAGGAAGATCGCCGTCCCCTCGACCTGGGTGATCCCCTGCAGGCTCGGCAGCAGGTCGTCGATCGTCACGGCCTCGGTATTCTCCGCCTTCAGCAGCAGCTTGCGGCCGGCTTTCCAGGTGGTCAGCACGCCGTAGATCAACAGGCCGATGGCGAGCGGGAACCAGCCGCCATAGGGAATCTTGGTGGCGTTGGCGGCGAAGAAGGTCAGGTCGACGACGAAGAACAGGCCGAGCAGCATGAAGGCCTTTCGCCGGCTCCACTGCCAGATCAGCACCGCGACCATCGTCAGCAGCACGCTGTCGAGCACCATCGTGCCCGACACGGCAATGCCGTACGCCGAGGCGAGGTTGGTCGAGCTTCTGAATCCGATGACCAGCGCGATCACCGCGGCGAACAACACCCAGTTGACGGCGGGAATGTAGATCTGTCCGCGCTCGTGCTCGGAGGTGTAGACCGTGCGGAGCCGCGGCAGGTAGCCGAAATGGACCGCCTGCTGGGTGACCGAGAACGCGCCCGAGATTACGGCCTGGGAGGCGATGACGGTCGCAACCCCCGCCAGGATCACCATCGGCAGGGCCATGACATGCGGGACGAGCCGGATGAAAGGGTTGTCGATGGCGCCGGCGTTGGCGAGAAGCAACGCGCCCTGCCCGAAGTAGTTCAGCAGCAGGCCCGGCAGCGCGATGCCGTACCAGGCAAGGCGGATCGGCAGCTTGCCGAAATGTCCCATGTCGGCATAGAGCGCCTCGGCGCCGGTGACCGCCAGGAAGACCGAGCCGAAGGCGAGGAAGGCCCGCAGGCCGTCGTGGACAACGAACATCACCGCGTAGCTGGGCGAGAGCGCGAGCAGCACATGCGGCCCCTTGGCGATGCTCATGAGGCCGACCACGCCCAGCGTGACGAACCACACCAGCATGATCGGCCCGAAGAAGCGGCCGATGGTGCCGGCGCCGTGGCGCTGCAGCAGGAACAGGCCGGTGACGATGCCGACGGTGATCGGGACGATGAAGATGTCGAGATGTGGCGCCGCGACGCGCAGCCCCTCGACCGCGCTGAGCACGGAAATCGCCGGCGTGATCATGCTGTCGCCGTAGAACAGCGCGGCGGCCAGGATGCCGAGTGTCGCGATGCCCGCCGCGATCGGGCGGCCACCGACGACGCGCTCGAGGATCGCCACCATGGCGAGGCTGCCGCCCTCGCCCCGGTTGTCGGCGCGCATCATCATGGCGACGTATTTGATCGAGACGACCAGGGTGATCGTCCAGAAGACCAGCGACAGCACGCCCAGGATGTTGCCGCGCTCGATCGGCAGCGGATGCGGGCCAATGAAGCTCTCCCGCATCGCATAGAGCGGGCTCGTGCCGATGTCGCCGAAGACGACGCCGAGCGCCGCGAGCATCATCGTCCCGCCGCTGCGGGGCGCAACGGGGGCTGGGTCGATGGGGCTTTGCTCCGGCGGACCGTTCGGCCGGACGTTTCGAACTGGACTGGTGACCGTCATGAACCCCGTTGTGAAGTCCGGAAAAAAGAGCCCGGATCTTTCTTAGGCCGGCGACCTATGGACGGATCCGCCGGTCCGCCATTCAGGCGGAAAATAGCCTATACACCCATGGCGCGGGCCTATCCAGCCCCGCGAAGGGAGGAAAGGTAGGCCGCGGGCGGGCAATTCCAAGGCCTGCGGCAAACCGCCCTGGCCGCTGGGCGGGAAACGGGACCCGCCCTACGCCCGGCGCCGGAAGCCGTTGCCAGCTTTCATTAAATTCCGCACCGGCGGCACCTTGTGCAGCGCCGGCACATCGTCGAGGCGGTAGGCCTTACCCGCGCGGGTCGGGCGACCAGGGGGCTGCGATCAGGATTTCGTTCTCCTGGGCAATCCGGAGGTCGGCCTCGGCCATTTTGGCGCGATAGGTTTTCCAGTCCGGATCGGCGGCCATGGCGGCGCGCTTCTTGGCACGGTCGGCCATGTCGTCGAAGGCCCAGATATGGGTGATGCGGTTGAGCGCGCCGACCTCGGCGAAGAACCAGCCCACGGGCTTGCCGAGATGCTTGATCTGCGTCTTCATGCCGTATTCTTCGTAGATCTTCAGATAGGCCGGCGTGCTGCCCGGCTTCAGCGTGTAAATGCGCTTGTCGACGATCATGGTGCGTTCCTCCCGTGAATGTTGTTGGTTGTCACCCCCACCCTGGCCCTGTCCTATCCCCAGCGCCAGAAGTCGTTGCCTTCCTTTATCAGGTTGCGCGCCAGCACCATCTTGTGGACTTCCGAGGCGCCGTCGACCAAACGGGCCTGGCGGGCGTAGCGGTAGATCCATTCCAGGACCGTGTCCTTGGAGTAGCCGCGCGCGCCGTTGAGCTGGATCGCGGTGTCGACCGCCTTGTGCAGCGTGTCGGCGACCTGGATCTTCGCCATCGAGACTTCCTTGCGGGCGAAGGCGCCCTGGTCCAGCGTCCAGGCGGCGTGCATGGTCAGCATGCGGCTGAGCTGGATGTCGAGCGCCGCCTCGCCGAGCAGCCACTGCACGCTTTCACGCTCGGCGAGCTTGCTGCCGAACGCCTCGCGGCGGCCGACATACTCGGTCGCGATCTCCATCGCCCGCTTGGCGAGGCCGAGCCAGCGCATGCAATGGGTCAGCCGCGCCGGGCCGAGGCGGATCTGCGTCACCTTGAGGCCGTCGCCGACCTCCATCAGCCGGTCCTCGTCGGGGATCTCCATGTCCTCGTAGACCAGCTCGCAATGGCCGCCATGCTCTTCCGGTCCCATGATCGGGATACGCCGCTCGATGCGCCAGCCGGGGGAATCCTTGTGGTAGAGGAAGGCGGTGAGCCCGCGCCGCGGGTCGTCCGATGTCTGGGCCATCAGGATGAAGTGGGTCGCCGCCTCTGCCCCGGTAATGAACCACTTGCGGCCGTTGACGATCCACTTGTCGCCCTTCTTCTCGGCCTTGGTCAGCATCATCATCGGGTCGGAGCCCGAACCGGGATGCGGCTCGGTCATGACGAAGGAGGAGCGGATCGTTCCGTCGGCGATGGGGCGGAGCCATTTCTCCTTCTGGTCCTGACGGGCGGTCTGGCTGAGGACCCGCATGTTGCCGTCGTCCGGGGCGGACGCGTTGAAGCAGACAGGACCGAAGATGGAG
>CAZPFL010000006.1:38014-55114 GCA_964585785.1 uncultured Rhodospirillaceae bacterium | reverse complement strand
CGCGCGCTTGCTCTTGTTGTGGATATAGCGCGCCATCAGCTCCTTGCCGGTGCCGGACTCGCCGGTGATCAGCACGGAGGCGTCGGACGGCGCGATCTTGTCGGCCAGGCTGAGGACGGCCTTCATGGCCGGATCCTTGTGGACGATCGTGCTGCTTTCTTCGGACACCGCCTCGAGGACGGCGGCGATCAGCTCGGCGTCCGGCGGCAGCGGGATGTATTCCTTGGCGCCGGCCTTGATGCTGGCGACGGCGGCGTTGGCGTCGGTGCCGATGCCGCAGGCGACCACCGGGATACTGATCCGCTCGGAAGCGAGCTGCTCGACGAGATTGGCGATGTTCAGCTTGACGTCGATCATCAGCAGCTCGGCGCCGCGGCCCGCCCGGAGCGCGGTGAGCGCTTCGTCCACCGAATTGACGTGGCTGACCTTGGCGCCGCGGGAAATGGCGATCTTGCCCGCGGTGGTGATATGCCCTTCCAAGTCCCCTACGATCAAAAGTCTCATCGTACCGTTCCGTTCCCCATTCTTTCTTGGCCGTGCGTTCGCCGGGCCGCGGCCCGCCTAACGGTCATTGGAAATAGACGATCTTGTTCTCCGGCGGGAGCACCGTGTTGAGCAGCATCTCCAGCCGGCGCGGGTTTTCCTGGCGCGCGATCGACCCGGCCGCCATGACGTACATCTCGCTGACGAGCGCGTCTTCCATGGCGTTCCGTTCCAGCTTCGAGGCGAGCGGCGTGAAGACGAGATTGGCCAGGATGGCGCCATAGAAGGTGGTCAACAGCGCGACCGCCATGCTTGGGCCGATCGTGGACGGGTCTTCCAGGTTGCCGAGCATCTGAACCAGTCCTACCAAGGTGCCGATCAGGCCCATCGCAGGTGAAATTTCAGCGGCCTTGCGCAAGACGCCGACCGTGCGAACCTGGCGGTCGGTCACCGTCTCCAGCTCGCTCTGCATAATCCGTTCCACCTCGGCGGACTCGCTGCCGTCCACCACCATCATGACTCCGCGATACAGCAGGCCGTTGTGCATCAGGTCCGGAAGGTAGTCCTGCAGCGCCAGATGCCCCTTGCGCCGCGCGACGTCGGAAAGCTGCATGAGATGGCGCGCGATATCGAGCGGGTCCTGCGCGACGCGGAAGACCGTCTGTCCGACGACGCGGAATGCGACCAGCATGTCGTGGACCGAGAAGCAGGCGACGGTCACGCCGAAGGTGCCGCCGCCGACGATCAGGATAGACGGGAAGTCGAAGAAAGCGGCGGGCCGGCCGCCGAGCACGATCGCCGAGACGACCAGCAAGAGCGCCGCGGCAATGCCGATCACCGTCGCGATATCCAGCGACATGGTCGGCGGCGGGGTTCTCACCAGGCTTTGCGGACGAAGCCGCCGCGCGCTCTCTGTGCCAAACGCCATGATTATGCTTGCCGTCTCGTTGTTGCCGCGAACCGTCAGCTGCTCCGGTCGGACTTGATGATTTCAGTCATGGTTACGCCCAGCTTGTCCTCGACCACGACCACCTCGCCGCGGGCGACCAGCCGGTTGTTGACGTAGATATCGATCGCTTCGCCGACCTTGCGGTCGAGCTCGACGACGGCGCCGCGGCCCAGCTTGAGAAGCTGGTTGACCTGCATCGTCGCCTTGCCCAGCACCGCCGATACTTGGACCGGGATGTCGTATACCGCCTCGAGATCGCTGGCGCCGCGCGGACGGCCGGCGTCGTCATCGGCGGCGGCAGCGCCGCCGCCGGCGTTATCTTCCGGCGCTTCGCCCGTCGCCGGGTCGAGCTCGTTGAGCTCCAGGTTTTCTTCCTCAGCCATCTATCGCTCCTCTCAAGCGTCGAGAGCCTTATCAGGCGTTTCCGTTGTCTCCGCGGCGGCTGGCGCAGGCGCCTGGCTGCCGCTATCCGCCGCCTGATCGGCGCCCGCAGTCGCCGTATCCGTATCCGATTTCAGCGCATGCCCCTCCGGTGGCCCGGATTGGGGAAGGGGGGCGTCGTGTTCGTCCGCCGGTGTTCCGAGATAGCGCCCGACCGCCGCGTCGACCTGCTGCCAGATCGCCTCGGCCCGTCGCTCGAGGCCGCCGCTCTGCCACGAGATGCGGCAGTCGGACGGGCCCATCGTGTCATCCGCCTCGACCATGAAGCGGCCGTCGAAGCCACTCGCGGCCGCTGCATCGGCGAGATGGGTCGCGATGCTTTCGCTATGGCGGGCGCCGACCCGGACGACGATCTTCGGCTGATCGATCAGCGTGCGCAGGCATGTCGCGAGCAGCGCTTCGATCTCGTCTAGGCCGTTTCGTTCCACCATGGCCGGCAAAATTTTCCGGGCGATGGCCGCCATCAGGGTTGCGCCGTCATGCTGCAGCCGGTCATTCGCCGCCGCTTGCGCGGCGGACAAGGCGGGCAGCCGGCCGGCGATGTCGGTCACGAGCCGCGCGATCTCCGCCTCGCTGCTCGATGTGGCCTCCTCGTTGCCGGCGAGCCGTCCTTCCCGGTAGCCCTGCAGCCGCGCTTCCTCGAGCTGCTGCGCGTTGAAGGTCGGCTCCGGCGGCTTCTCGTCCTCCGGCTTCGGCTTTTTCGCGGACCTGCGCGCCACGTCGAAAGACTGCTCGAAAAGAAACCGGCGCGCTTCTGCCTGTGGCTTCGCCATCTTGCTGCTGTATCCCACCTTTGCCGTTCAATCCCGTGCGCCGTGCTATCGTCAGTAGACCAGCTGATCTTCGCCGTCGCCCTCGGCGATGGTAATTTCGCCCTTTGCGGCCAAGTCCTTGGCGACCGCAACCATTTCGACCTGCGCTTCTTCGACGTCGCGCAGCCGGACCGGACCCATCGCTTCCATGTCTTCGCGCAGGATCTTGGCCGCACGCTCGGACATGTTGCCGAAGAAGAGCTCGCGGATCGTCTCGGACGCACCCTTGAGCGCGATCGACATCTTGTCCTTGTCGACGGCGCGCAGCAGCGTCTGGATGCCGGCGGAATCGATCTTCGCCAGATCCTCGAAGGTGAACATCAGCTGCTTGATCCGATCCGCGGCGTCGCGGTTGCGGTCTTCGAGCATCTGAATGAAGCGGTCTTCGGTCGACCGGTCGAGGTTGTTGAAGATCTCCGCCATCATCTCGTATGCGTCGCGGCCCTGCGACCGCGCCAAGTTGGACATGAACTCGTTACGCAAAGTGCGTTCCACATCGTCGATGACTTCCTTCTGGACCGCCTCCATGCGCAGCATGCGCATGATGACCTCCATGGCGAAGTTCTCCGGCAGGCTGGCGAGCACGCGCGACGCATGGTCGGGCTTGATCTTCGACAGCACGACCGCCACGGTTTGCGGGTACTCGTTCTTGAGGTAGTTCGCCAGGACGACCTCGTTGACGTTCGCCAGCTTGTCCCACATGGTGCGGCCGGCCGGGCCGCGGATCTCGTCCATGATCAGGGCGACGCGGTCCTCGCCCAGCACCTTGGTCAACAGGCGCTCCGTGCTTTCGAAGGTGCCGATGAGCGATCCTGTGGAGGAGAGGCGCTCGCCGAACTCGCTGAACAGCCGCTCGACGAGGTTCGAGCTCACCGTCCCGAGCTGCGCCATGGTCGAGGAGAGCTCGCGGATCTCCTCCTCGTCCATGTATTCGAACAGGCGGCTGACATGCTCCTCGCCGAGCGACAGCAGCAGGATGGCCGCCTTCTCGGTGCCGTTCAGGGAGCGGTAATCTTCACGTACGCGCATCGTCCAGCCCTATGTCTGATCCTGGTACATCCAGCTGCGAATGATCGAGACGGCTTCATCCGGATGCTTTTCGATGATGTCGCCGATCTTTCGCACCATCGACGCCTGGACCCGGCCCTCGACCTGGGCGATGTCGAGCATGCCCTCATCCTCCGCGGGGACGAGCCCGGTGCCGCCGCCGGCGCCGGCGGGCCCCGTGAGGGCGCCGGCGACGCCGCTCTGATTCGTCAGCAGCGCCTGCTGGCCGTCGGCGCCGACGCCCGCCGGGGCGAGCTGGCTCGGCACCGTTTCGAAGATCTTGGCGATGAGCGGCCGCACGACGAGCAGGATGATCAGCACGCCGACGACGGCGAGGATGAGCACTTCGACGATGCGGCGCAGGTCCGCGGTCGAAAATCCGAGGAACATCGGCTCATCGACGCCGCCGATCATGCCCGGCACCTCGGCGAACCGCATGTTGACGACCTGCACGCTGTCGCCCCGCTTCGCGTCGAAGCCGACGGCGGATTTCACGAGCTTCTCGATATTGGCGAGCTCTTCCTTTGTTCGCGGCTGGTAGGTGACCTTGCCGTTGGCGTCGGCCGAGACGTGGTCGTTGACGAGGACCGCCACCGACAGGCGCTTGAGATTGCCGCCTTCACGGATCTGCTTGCGGATCGTCTTCGAAATCTCGTAGTTGACCGTTTCTTCGTTCCGGTTGGAGGCCGACTGCGACCCGCCTTCATTGCTCGATTTCGGCGGATTGGGCAGGTTCTGGCTCACGCTGACCGAACCTTTGTCGACGTCCTTGCTCTGGCTGCCTTCCGTCACGGTCTGCGTCGATCGCGTGACCTGGCCGTCGGGGTCGTAGATTTCCTGGTTCGTCACGACCCGATCGAAATCCATCTCGGCATTCACTTCGGTTCGCACGTTGCCGATGCCGACGCTCGGTTCGAGCAGATCATCCAGGGATTTGGTGAGGCGATCCTCGAGCGCGACCTTCTGTTCCTCGGCATTCGCCGCGGCGAGGCTTTCAGGCGTGGAATCGCCGCCGCGGGCGAGAAGGGTGCCGCGGTCGTCGAGGATCGAGATGTTCTCCGGCTTGAGGCCCGGCACCGCCGTGGCCACGAGATGGCGAATGCCGTCCACCTGTCCGCGGTCCAGGCGGTTGCTGCCGCGCATCTTCAGGACGATCGACGCGCTTGCCCGCATCCGCTGGCGGCTGAAAATCTCGCGCTGCGGCAGCACCAGGTGGACGCGCGCCGCGCGGACCGAGGAAATCGTCGCGATCGTCCGCGCGAGCTCGCCCTCGAGCGCACGAACGCGATTGATGTTCTGGACGAAACTCGACGTGCCAAGTGTCTGGTCGCGGTCGAATATCTCGTAGCCGATCGTTCCGTCCTGCGGCAGACCCTGTTGCGAAAGCGCGATGCGGAGGCGGGCGACCTGGTCGGACGGGACGCGGATCTGCCGCTTGTTGCTCGTCACCTCATGTTGGATGCCCATGCTTTCGAGCTGCTGCTCGATCCGCGCGCTGTCTTCAGGGCTGAGATTGTCGTAGAGCAGCGCGAGCTCGGACGTGGACAATCGCGTCGCCAGAAAGACGAAGAAGACGATCAGGCCGATCGTCATTCCGGCCGCGGCCGCAAGGCGCGCGACACCCAGATTCCGGATTGTCTCAAGAAACGCGTTCACACTGGCCCACCTCTAATGGAACGCTTCGCCGAAGCGCTCATCTCCCCCGAACCCCATGGCCCCAATCGATTGCCCGATTTCCGCGCCATCCCAGCACGCAAAAACAGGCATCCCCAGCGCCTTTTGCGGCCATGTGGAAGATGAATCTAGACCACTTCGGAGTAAAAAAGAAGATAAAACTCGGCAAAATTTGCCGGGCTCAAAAAATAGATTCAATTGAATCGGTTAGAATCGATCGGCTAGGGTCGAATCTTAAGAAATGGGCACTCTTTATAAACTATATTCCCTGGTCTATGGGCGGTTCTCCTTGCCCAATACCCAAGGTCGTAAAAAAAGTATCGTCCGAATCCTTGCTGGTGCCGGTGCGGCGAAGCCGGCAAGCCCGATCGTCAGCCGGAACGCGATTCCATGCGCCCGTTCTCGCGGTACTCCTTGAGCCGCGTGACGCGCAGGCCGCGTATGCCGTGCCGCTCGATCAAGCGCTCCCAGGACGCGTATTCCTCGGCCGTCAGATTGTAACGGCGAAGCGCATCCTCGAGCGAAATCAGGCCGGCCTGTACCCCGAAGACCACTTGGGCCTTCCGGCGCACAACCCACCTGGTTGTATTGGGCGGGGGTAGATCGTTCAGCGTCATCGCCCTTCCATCAGGGCCGACGACGGCGTGGCTACCCATTTCCGCGGTTTCCCTCATTAAACCGACTTGCTGGCTGACAGTGTAAGATTGGCCTTAGCTATACGCGGCAATCTTTAACAAATGGCTAAGGCAGGCGCGCCGGTAGAGGAGCCGTTAGGAATTAAAAACAATATTAGTATCAGGTATCTAACGGGCGTTTGAAAGCGCTGCGGCCCGGCTTGTGGCCGGGCCGCGGAGGGGTGGGGGACGCTGGGGCCGAAAGAGGCGGCGCCCGGGGCGCCGCGGACGTTACCGGACGATCTGGACGAGATCGTTCAGCATGCTGTCGGCGGTGGTGATTACCCTGGTATTGGCCGAGAAGGCCCGCTGGGTAATGATCATGCGGGTGAATTCGTCGGCGATATCGACCGTGGAGGATTCCAGGGCGGATGGCGAGATGCCGCCGGCGCCGCCGGTTCCCGCGGCATGGGCCGTCGGCGTTCCGGAGTAGGTCGTCTCCAGGTAGACATTGCCCGATTTCGACGCAAGGCCGTCCGGATTGTTGAAGGTCACGAGCGGCACCTGATAGACGTCGCGCGAGATGCCGTTGTCGAACTGGACGGTGACCGTGCCGTCGTCGGCGATCGTGACGCCGGTGAGCGAGCCGAACTGGCGGCCGTCCTGATCGATGAAGTTCGGTGTGTTGGCGCCGGCGAAGTTGGTCATGCCGTCGGCCGCGCCCACCGTGCCGAGGTTCAGCGTGACGGCCACCTGATCGGTCGTCGTCGCCGTATTACTGTCGTAGTCGCCGGTGAAAACGAGGTTATCGCCACTGAGCGTGGTGATGCCGGCATTTGGCGCCACCGAGGCAAGCGTGCCGTCCGGATTGAAGGTGATGGTGCCCAGCGTCGCGGTCGCGGTGCCCGCGCCGCCGTTGTCGAACAGGGCGTTCGAAAAGCTGCCCGTGACCGTCCATTCGCGCGGGTTCGCTGTTTTCGTATAGGTCATGGTCATCGTGTGCGACACGCCCTGCTGGTCGAAGACCTGCACCGCGAGGTCGTAGGTATCGCCGGTCGCCGCTTCGGCGCTGAGGTTGGCGCCCATGTTGATGTTCGAGGTCGCCACGGGCTGCGCCGTCAGGTTGCCGACGTTGACGACGTTGAAGGCGCTGAGCACGTTGGTCTGCGCGGGGACGCCGTTGGTGATCGGCCAGCCGGTCAGGTAATAGCCCGCCGTGTTGACGAGATTGCCGTCCTTGTCCGGCTTGAAGGAGCCGGCTCGGGTGAAATAGGTGCTGCCCGAGCCGTTCGGATTGTCGGTCACGACAAAGAAGCCACTGCCCTTGATCGCCACGTCGGTCGTCGAGGTGGACGCTTCGAGCAACCCCTGCTGGTCGACATTGCTGACGACATTGCTTTGCACGCCGCCGGGCGAATAGGCCGTCCGCGTCGGTGAAACGGTCACCAAGGTGGAGAATTGCGACGTGGTCCGCTTGTAGCCGACCGTGTTCACGTTGGCGATATTGTCGGCGATCATGCCGAGCGCCTGACTCTGCGCGGCTAAGCCGGTAACGGCTGATCGCATTCCGCCGAAGATGCTCATTGTTTGCTACCCTTTATCCAACAGAAGCCGTGATCGTTTTTCGTTTTTTCCATTTGGCGCAATTCTGTTCGCCTAACTCGATGTCGTATCGATGACGCGCACGACGTTCGAGAGCGGCACTTGCACGCCGTCGAGGTCGAGCGTGGCCACGCCGTTCTCGATACCGACGGTGGAAACGGTGCCGACAGTGGTGTAGGTCGGCGTGATCTGCGCGTTGTTCGCGTCGACCGCCGTGACCTGAATCGTATATTGGCCGGGCGGTACGGCGTTGCCCTGGCTGTCCTTGCCGTCCCAGACGTAATCGTGACGGCCGGCGGTCAGTTCCCCTTGCGCAACCGACACCGGCTTTCCGTTCGAGTCGTAGATGCCGACGACCGCCGCGCTCGCCTTCGTCGGCAGCGTGTAGCTGAACGTCGCCTTGCCGTCCTTCAGCGTCGACGTCTGTCCGGTGACCTCGACCTGCTTGCCGATATAGGAGACCGCGCCGACCATGTTGTTGGTCTGCTGCAGGGAGATCAGGGATTCGAGATTCTTGTTGGCCTGGATCTGCTGCTCGACGCTGGCGAACTGTACGAGTTGGTTGGTGAACTGCGTCGAATCCATTGGCGACAGCGGATCCTGATACTGAAGCTGGGTGGTCAGCAGGGTCAGAAAATTGTTGAGGTTCGACGAAAGCTGCGCCAGGGACGACGCGCTGTTGCTGCCGGTTGTGTTGGAACTCGTACTCGACGGGGTGTTGGTGACATTCATGGTCAGGTCCGCAATGCGGCTCCTTGTCTATACGTGAATATCCACACGGTCGTTCGAAACGACCCCGGGGCGCGCCTGCGCCGTGATCGGATTGGCGGCGGTCGCATCCTCGATCGCCGCGCCGCCGCCTCGGCCGGCCGAGCCCGTGGAACCGTTGCCGTCGTTCCCGTAGCCGGCCCCGTTGCCGTGCAACTCAAAGCTCAGGCTGTTGGCGTCGGCCTGAAGCCCGGCGTCCTGCAGCGCGTTCTGCAGGATCCGCGCGTCCCGCTGCAGGAGGTCCAGCGTGTCCGCGCGATGGGCCGTGATGACGGCGGAAACGCGGCCGTCGCTGCTGACATCGAGCCGTACGTCGACTTTGCCGAGCTCCGCCGGTTTGAGCTGAATGCTGATCCGGTCGTTGCCGTCGCCCACCGCCTTCTGGATCTGCACGGCAACTTGGTTGGCCACGATGCGCGGCGGCACGGGGGCCGGCGGCTTGGCCGGAGCGGCCGCCGCGGTGCCGCGCGGCGCGGCTTGCTGCAAGGATTCGGCGCCTGCGGTCGGGTTGAGCGGATCGCCGCGCCCGGGCAGAGGGGTTTGCGTATCGGCATCATTCGATCCGCCGGATTTGGCAGACAGCAGGTTGTTGAAGGCGGTCTGCTGCGGCGTCACGGGCGCTGGCTGCTGCGCCGTCTGGCCCGCGGCCACGCCTGCGGCCTGGCCGGCTTGCGTCCCGTTTGCGGCTTGAGCGTTGGTGTGGCCGTTATTCGTGCCGCCGACCTTAGTCGGCCCTTTCGCCTTCGCGGCGGCGCCCGCCGCCGACTGCGCCGCGGCGGTCAGCGCCGATGCCGCTGTCTGCTGCGACGGATCGTTCTTCGGGCCGGCGCCGTTGTCCGCCGTCGGGTGGGTCTTTCCGGCCTCCGACTGCGCGGCCACCGCGGTGCTGCTGGATAGCAAATGCCCGAGCGAAGGCAGCGGATCCTTGGGGCTGCCGTCGACGACCTGGGCTTTCAGCGAGGTCGCGGCGGCACCGTCCTGCGGCAGCTTCGTCTGCGGCTGCGGCTGCGGCTGTTGCTGGGCGGCTGCGGCGTCCTTGGCCGGAAGCGTCGGCTGCGTGGTGCCGGGGGCCGGATGCGTTGTGCCTTGTTTGGCCGCCGCCGCATTGTGGCTGTCAGCCGGCTGCTGGGTCTGGCGCGGCGTAGTTACGGCCGTGGCGTCCGGTTGTTTGGATTGCGGATCATCGGGTGCGTTCTGCGTCGGCGGCGGGGCGACCGATGTCTTTTGATCGCGCTGTTCCGCCGTGGATGCGGGCTGGGCCTCGACGCCGCTCGCTTGGTCGTTCCGCTTCGGGCGGGCGTTGGCGCGGGTATCGCGGGCGGACGATGCCGTGTCGTCCTTGGGCGCCGGATCACTTGCGGGCGCCTGGCTGGTATCGGGCGGCAGAATGTTTTGCGTGAGGGCCGCGACCGACAAGTTCGGCGCATAGAAGCGGCTCACCAAGGCCGCGAAATCCTGCGCCGACCCGCCATCAGCACGCTGTGCCGGATGTACGCTTGGGGGCGTAACCGGCTGCTGCAGGTAGGGTGATACGGCCGTGCTGATCATGGTCGTCGCATGCGATTGACAGTTGCCCCCTACCAGCAACAGTCGGGCCAACTCTAGAACTATTTGATAAATATATGTTTTATAGGAGAGGTGGGGCGATTTTCAGGGCACAAACTTCCGTGCCGTGGAAATTTGTTCTGCGGCGAAAGGGCAGAAATTACCGCTCCGCGCCCGGATCCACGCATGCCAAAACGCGGCCCGTCGCCCCGATGACGGACCGTTAACGGGGGCGTGGGGCCTCAGATCCTCTTGTCGATCACAGTGCCGCCGCCGGCGCTTTCCGACGCGCTCGCGCTCTGCGGGCCGACCACCTGCTTCAATTGGCGAAGCAGCTCCGTCGGCGGAATCGTCTCGATGACTTCCTTGGTCCGGCTGTCGACCAGCTGCAGCACGATGGTGTCGCTCTCGCGATTGAAGCTGAGCTGTTTGCGAAGGTTCGACAGACTAAGCCTGTCGATCGCCTGCTGCGGCGTGACGGCTTCTTCTTGCTGCTTGCCGATACGATCCTGTCCGCGTTCGGTCGAATGCGTCGAGACCTCCGGGCTCACACTGACTGTTTGTGCGGCGCCGGCGAGCAACGGCTTATTCGCCGTGTTTGCATTCGCGCTGTTCGCAGGCACCGGTTGCGGCGATGCCTGCGGTCCCGATGGCAGGACCGTCTTGGGAACGAATTGCACGTCCATTGTCGCCTCCCGAACCGGCCTTCTGCCGGCTCCTGGTGGTTTTCCGCGCCGTGCGTCGACGATGCCGTCGACCGCCTTGGCGCAGTGTCGAGCCGAGATCCCCAAAAGCCGCCGATTTCGGCAGCCGCCCCCGGCTCTATCCGGACCGGGGATTTCGGGTATGAACCGCCGAAAGCCCCAAACGGCACATTCCTGGTCCGTGCCCCTATCATGCAACCGATATGCCAGAATGGCTGTTTTCACCGGTTCCGTCGGCGGGAAAGAATGAACGCGAAAATTGCAGGGTTGCTTTAAGTCAAGCCTGAGTCCGGATATGTAAGTAGCGGGAAAATATATTAAATTTGCGTAGTGTGTATTGCGGTGGTTCGCGATTGATTTGTGACAAAATTACCATCTAAGCGACGTCCGGCCATCGCCCTTCAACCCGAATTACGATGCTACCGCGCTCGGCAAAAATTGCCGAGCCTCCGGAGCGAAATTGCCCGGCAAAAATTGCCGGGCCGGCGCCGCCGTTGGGACCGCGAACGCCTCGGTCGGCGCGCCGACCTGGCCCGGGCGATAAAGATGCTCCGGCCGTTGCCGCCGTGGCCGGATTTATTTGGATGCCTTCGCGGGTTCGCGTAAAGTCGCGCCGATGGCCGATGGGGATTTGAAGCATGCGTATAACCGCGACGGATATGTCGTCGCGCGGAACCTGCTGGCGCCGTCGGTCGTGGAAGGCGTGCTGTCGGAATGCCGCGACGTCTTGCGGCTGCAGGCGGAACGGCATGGAATCCCAGGCGCTTCGGAAGACGGGCCTGCATTCGACGCCGCGCTGACCGGCTTGTTTCGGAAATCGATCGGAAGCTACCTAGCCGCCGCGAAATTAACGCAATATCTGCCGTCGCTGCATCGCCTCGGCGCGGACGAGCCGGTGCTGGGTCTTCTCCGCACGCTCGGGATCGAACGGCCGGTCATCTCGACGCGGCCCGTGGTCCATATCGTTTCGGACGATCTCAAGGTTCCCGGCGGCTATCATCGCACGCCGCCGCACCAGGATTGGCAAAGCGTTCAGGGCAGCCTCGACGGCGTGGTGGTCTGGCTGCCGCTCGTGCCGGTGGAGGCGCGGAACAATGGCCTCGAAGTCGTGCCCGGCAGCCATCGCCTGGGGCTTCTGTCCACGGAGCCGCATCCCTTCGGAACGACGGTGGTCGACAGCCGGATCGCGGAGGACGCCTATGTGCCGTTGGGTGCCGAGCCGGGCGACGCGATCGCCTTCTCGATGTTCCTGGTGCACCGGACCGGGTCGGCGACGCGTCCCGGCGTGCGTTGGGCGACCAGCTTCCGCTACAACAACCTCGATGAGCCCAGCTTCATCGCGCGCGACTTCCCCAATCCCTACATCTACCGGTCGCGCGGCGAGCTGCTCGTCGACGGCTTTCCAACGGTGGAAGAGGTAAGCCGCGTCTTCCGTGATGAATAAAGGCGTTGTGGGCTAATCCTGTTCCAAGATCGCAAGTCCCATTCCCTCGCGGCCATAGCCGCTTCCGGCATAGAGCATGTAGCGGTTGCCGGCGTGGTCGAAGACGAAGGGGTAGGCGAGCAACTCGCTGTCCCAGTCCGACTCGGATACGTCGATGCCCGTCTCCGCATCCCGTCGCGTCCATGACAGGCCGTCGGGCGATTCCGCGTAGCCGATGCGGTAGAGATAATCGGTGCCGCGGTGGCAATACCACATGCGCCAGCGGTCCTTGTCGCGGATAACCGAAGGCCGGGCGATCGCGATCTCGGTAGGCCCTTCGGCGCCGATCATGACGGTCGGATTGGTTTGCCAGACGATGCCGTCCGTGCTCGTCGCATGGCGGATGTTGTAGTAGGGCGGCTCTTCCGGGATCGGCCATTCCGTCGCGGAAAAATACCACATGCGCCAGTTTCCCTCGGAACCGAGGACGCAGGGCGTCGACACCAGGATGGGGTCCGCGGGGTTACAGTCCAGCACCGCGTCCTCACTGTAGCGCACATAGGTCTTCCCGCCGTCGCGTGAAATCGCGAGGCCGATCGCGACGTGATAGGGATCGGGGCCGTGCTGGGACCAGCCGATGTAGTAAAGCCAGCGCTCATCACCGCGATGCACCAGCCAGGTGCCGGCGGCGCCGGTATGGTCGAAACGCCCCGGCGCGCCCGGTGACAGGACCGGCTGCTCGACAATGCGCAGGATGTCCTGCGGCTTCGTGATGTCGGTTTCGAGCCACGCCGCGTGCGACCGGTTGTTCGCATTGCGCGTGGTGAACCAGATGCGGAAGAGGTTGCCGTCAATCGGCTCGGCGAACGGCAGCAAGCTGTGCGAATGCATCCACGGCCGCTGGCCGGCCGCCTTGAAGATGCGGCCGAGCTTGCGCCATCGCATCAGAAATGCCTCAGCCGGTCGCTCGGCACTTTCGACCGTTCCGTTGCCGTCGCCGGATAGACGCCGCCCTCCGCGGCGTCCTGCAGGATCAGGGCGCCCGCGCCGATCAGGCAGCGCGCGCCGATCTTGATGTTGTCCGCCAGCGTCGCATTGACCCCGATGAAACAGTTGTCGCCGACGGTCACCGCGCCGGAAACGACGACGTGGCTGGCGATGAACACATTCGCGCCGATCGTGGCGTGGTGGCCGATGTGGTTGCCGCTCCACAGCGTGGTGTTTTCGCCAATCGAAACAAAGGGCTGAATCGTGTTGTGCTCAAGAAGGAAGAGATTGTCCTTCGGCTCGAACCCCTGCCACACGAAAGCCCGGCTCGATACGTAATGGGCGAAGCGATAGCCCTTGCGGCGCGCCTCCTGAAATTTCGCTTCGCGATGCCGGTTCAGCTTGCCGAAGGCCATCGCGATGAAGATGTCGCATTGATCCGGCGGGAAGCGCCGCTCCACCTCCTCGAAGGCGACGAGCGGCAGGCCCATCGCCTGATCGGCTTGCATGAAATCCGAGTCGACGGTGAAGCCGACGACGTCATAGTCGCTATCGTGAGCGAAGCAATAATGCGCGACCTCGGCGATCTGGCCCGCGCCGAAGATAACCAGCCGTTTCATGCGCGGACTATATCAGCGGCTGGCGCGCGCGATAAGTCTCGACGTAAACTCCCGCGCCATGTCGAGCCCGATCGAAATGTTGCAGGCGGCGCTGGGTTTCCAGCAGCGGGGTGAGCACGCGAAGGCGACCGGCATGTTGCGGCAGGTCCTGGCAATCGACGCGCGGCATCCGGACGCGCTCCATCTCTTGGGCCTGAGCCTGCATGCGCAAGGCGATAGCGGTGAGGCGTTAAAGCAAATTGAGAAGGCGATCGAGGTCAAGCCGTCGGAACCGATGTTTCACACCAACGCCGGCGCCGTCGCCGTCGCGATGGGGGATCTCAAGGGTGGGATCACGCATTATCGCCGCGCGCTCGAGCTCGACCCGAATTACGCCGACGCCTGCAACAATCTCGGAGTCGCGTTGCAGCACATGGGCCTTTTCAACGAAGCCGCGACCGCCTTCCGCCGGGCCGTCGAGCTGCGCCCCGACGCGCCGGGCGCCCTCGTCAACCTCGGCAACACATTGCGGGCGCTCGGCCGGCCAGCCGACGCGATCACGCAGTATCGGCGCGCTCTCGAGCTTGCGCCCGACTTGGCGGAAGGGCACAACAATCTGGGCAACGCGTTGAAGGCGCTGCGGCGTTACGACGAGGCGATTGAAAGTTACGGCAAGGCATTGGCGCTGCGGCCTGATTTCTCCGAGGCGCATTTCAATCTCGGGCTGACCCTTGCGGTCCGTGGCGATCCGGAAGGGGCGGTTGACGCGCTGACGCGGGCCATCGCAACCCTACCCGATCCGCGTTATCGCCTCGCGCGCGCGGGTGTCTTGCCGGTCATCCCGCGCTCGCTCGCGGATATGTGGGATTGGCGAAAGCGATTTGCCGGGGAGATCGACGCGCTCATCGCCGAGAGGGTCGAAATACCCGGAACGCCGCTCGAAACCCCGGTGATGAATTTCTATCTCGCCTATCACGGTGAGAATGACCGGGACCTCATGCTGCGGATGTCTCAACTATTCCGTCAGGCCTATCCCTGGCTCGAGTGGACGGCGCCGCATTGCCGTGAACCGGTGGCGCGGGAGCCCGGGCAACGTATCCGTCTCGGGTTTTTCTCTGTTTTTCTATACGACCACGCCGTTGCTTGGAGCATCCGAGGATTTCTCGAAGCGCTGCCGAAAGACAAATTCGAGGTCATCCTGTTCACCTTGCGGCAGCCCGAGGGCGAGGTGATGCCCGCGCTCATAGACGCCGCCGACAAGGTCGTCATGCTGCCGCGTTCGATCGAGCGGGCGCGCGGGATCATCGCCGAAGCGCGCCTCGATGTCCTGACTTATGCCGACATCGGCATGGAGAGCATGAGCTACGCGCTTGCGCATGCGCGGCTGGCGCCGGTCCAATGCGTGACCTGGGGGCATCCGGTGACCACCGGCATTCCCACGGTGGATTATTATATCTCGAGCGACTTCGCCGAGCCGGAGGACGCAGCCGATCAATACAGCGAGCGCCTCGTCCGTCTCGCAGGCGTCCAATGCAGCTATCGCCGGCCGTCCTTCCCGGCCGATCCGACGCCGCCGGCGCCCGATCTGCCCCAGGGCGCGACGATCTATCTCTGTCCGCAGAGCCTGTTCAAGATCCACCCGGAGATGGACCGGCCGCTGTCGGCGATTCTCCGGCGTGATCCCGCGGGGGTCATGCTGTTCTTCGAGGGAACGGACAAGGTCATCACGGACCGGTTGCGGGAGCGCTGGCGCGAGCCCTTCGCGGATGTGGCGAACCGCATTCGCTTCCTGCCGCGCGCGCCGGTCGATCGCTTCCTGGAAATCATGGCGTCCGCCGACGTCCTGCTCGACACCTGGCCGTTCGGCAGCGGCAACACGAGCTACCAGGGCTTCGCCGCCGGCGTTCCCATCGTGACGCTGCCGGGCAAGTATTTGCGTGGACGGGGCACGTTCGCGCATTACCGGCACATGGGGTTCACCGATTGTGTCGCCGATACGCCGGATTCCTATGTGGAGATCGCCGTCCGCCTCGGTACCGACCGTGCCTTTCACGATCGGATCTCTACGATGATCCGTGAGCGCTGTGGCGTGCTGTTCGACGATGCCCGCGTCGGCGCCGACCTCATGCGGTTCCTCCTGGAGGTCACGGCGTGAGCGATGTCCGCGCGCTGCTTGCCGCGGCGCAGCAGCAGTTCAAGGCCGGGCGGACCACGGACTCCTATGCGACATGTGGCGAGGTGTTGAAGCGAGAGCCGGAAAATGCGGCGGCGCTTGAGCTCATGGGCGTGCTGGCGAGCCGTCTTGGGGAGTTTGAGACCGCCGTCCGAATGCTGGAGCGCGCGGCAAGGCAGCGTCCCGGTGAGGCGCGTCTACTCACCAATCTCGGCGCGGTGTACCGGGCGGCCGGCCGGATCGACGAGGCGGAAGCGCGTTACCGCGACGCCCTGGCGCTCGCGCCGGAAGCGCTGCCGGCGCGGTTCAATCTGGCGAACCTGCTGATGACGCGCGGTGAGTCCGACGCCGCCTTACGCGAGTATGTCGCGATCGTCGAGCGCGATCCCACGAATGCCGGCGCGCTGAACAACATGGCGGCGATCCTCGGCGCCCAGGGCCGTTTCGACGAAGCGGAAGGCGTCTATCGCGCGCTTATCGCCGCACATCCGCGCGAGGTGGGCGGGCGCAGCAACTTCGGCGCGCTGCTCAGAAATATGGGGCGCATGCCGGAAGCGATCGCACAGTATCGCGAGGCGATCGCGCTCGACCCGGAGGCGGTGGAGCCGCGCAACAACCTGGGCGTCGCGCTGCTCGACACCGGTGATTTCGAGGCGGCTGCCGACTGCTTTCGCGCGGCGCTGGCGCTTGCCGGTGAGGTCGCCGCGGTCCACGAGAATCTCGGCAACGCGTTGCGCAAGCTGGGCGAGACGGACGCCGCGGCCGCGGCCTATGCAAAGGCGCTGGCGCTCGGCAACGCGGCCGGCGTGCGTTTCAAGCTGGCGACGCTGCTTCCGGTCGTGGCCGGCTCGACGGACGAGCTCGACCGCTGGCGCCGGCGGATGGCGGAGGCCGTGGACGCGCTCGCCGACGCCGGTCCCGCGCTGCGCGACCCTTACGCCGAAGTGGGGGTCACCGCCTTCAACCTTTCCTATCTCGACACGAACAACCGCCACCTGCAGGCTTCGCTTGCGCGGGCCTATCTGCGCGCCTGTCCTGCGCTCGCCTATGCCGCGCCGCATTGCGTCGCGCCGCGCGCTCCGGAGACGACGCCGCTCAAGATCGGCTTCATCTCGCGCCAATTCGCGGCCAATGCCGTGGGCTGGTGCTATCACGGCGTGCTGCGTCACATGCCGCGCGACGACATCCGGGTAACGGCCCTGCGGTTCGGCGAGTCGGAAGATCCCTTGTGGCAGCGCATCGCCGCCGACGTGGACGCAGCGGTCGTCCTGCCGCCGTC
>CAZPFL010000006.1:11225-37914 GCA_964585785.1 uncultured Rhodospirillaceae bacterium | reverse complement strand
CCTTGTGGCAGCGCATCGCCGCCGACGTGGACGCAGCGGTCGTCCTGCCGCCGTCGCTGGAGTCGGCGCGGTCGCGCATCGCCGCGCTGGAACTGGATGTGTTGGTTTACACGGATATCGGCATGGAGCCGCTGACCTACTTTCTTGCCTTCGCGCGGCTCGCGCCGTTGCAATGCGTGCTTGGCGGCCATCCCGACACCATCGGCATTCCGGCGATCGATCTCTTCGTCAGCAGCGACCTGCAGGAACCGGCCGACGCGGAAGACCATTACAGCGAAAAGCCCATTCGCTTGCCGGGGGCGCCGACCTACTATGATCGGCCGGCGCTGCCGTCGCCGCTCAAGCCGCGCGCGGCTTTCGGCCTGCCCGAGACGGGCGCGATCTATTTCTGCGCGCAGACATTGATCAAGGTCCATCCCACGATGGACGCGCTCTTCGCCGGTATCCTCGAAGGCGATCCGGAGGGCCTTCTGATTTTGCCGGAAGGGTATAACCCGCGGCTGGCCAAGCATCTCAAGGCGCGCTTCGCCCGATCCTTGGGTCCACTCGCAGAGCGGGTCTGCTTCCTGCCGGCGATGAGTCCTCTCGATTTCATGAACGTCATGGCACTGGCCGACGTCTCGCTCGATACCCGGCCCTTCGGCGGCGGCAACACGAGCTGGCAGGCGATCGCGGCGGGCACGCCGATCGTGACCTGGCCGGGCCGCTTCCTGCGCGGCCGTTACACCCAGGCGCTCTATCGCCTGGCAGGCGTGGAGGATACGGTCGTCGATAGCGCCGAGGCCTATGTCGCGATGGCACTGCGGCTGGCTCGGGATCGCGAATTCCGGTCGAAGGTGCAGGCGCGGATCGCGGACGGCGCGGACCGTATTTTTGCCGACGGGACGCATGTCGCCGCTTTGCGCGATACGTTAATTCGATTCGCCAAGCGTTAGATCTGCGCGCGAATATCGGCCGCGATTGCTTCGGCGGGCTCGGTCAATATCCGCTGCAGAATGCTCCAGCGCACGCCCTGCCATTCCGGCAGGAAGCGAAGCGCGATGCCCTGGTCGTCGAACGCCGCGGCATCGTAGAGCGACCGGCCGCCTTCGAGATTGACATAGCGGGTGGCGCCCAGCGCGCGTATGGCGGCAAGCACGCGGTCCTGTCCATGCAGCGACGGGTCGATGCCGAGCGTGCTGGTGCGGATCGTTTCGAACGGCAGGTTCAGGGTTCCGCAGCAGAGGCCGAGCAATTTTTTCAGGTAATCGCAGACCGTCCCGTCGAGCTGGAGCATCGCCTCGTAGAGCGGATGGCCGCAGTCCCGCAGCACCGGGAAGCGCCGGCAGGCGGCGTGCAAGCGAGCTGCGGCATCGTCGGCGAATCGCAAGTCACGGATGCGCGCATCGACCGGCGCGCGCCGCAGCGGCAAGGTCAGCCAGGCGGGCTTCCCTGCGGCGTCGGGCAGGCGGTTGCGGTGGACCCATCCGCGGCGCGGGAATTGCACGCAATCGAAGAGGGCGACGCGATCGGCTGCCGCGAAGAGCCGGAAATATCCTGCGTAGGGCAGGAAGTAGGGTTGCATCACCGCGACGGTCGTCATGCCGGAAGCCTACCCGTTGCAGGAAAGGAAGACGAAGATTTCATCGCATAGCGCCGTGGTCAAATCCGCTCTTCAACGCGCGCCTGCGTCCGGCTATTGATGCGGCCAATGTCGGCGACCTTGCAAGATACATTGCGGCGCGCCCTCGCGTTGCGGGAGGCGGGCAAGGCGCGCGAGGCGGAAGCCCTCTGCGACGCCGTGCTCACGCTCGAGCCCGAAAATGCGGACGGATGGCTGATTGCCGGTCTTGCGCGTCTCGATCAGGGCAGGGACGAAGCCGCGTGCGACGCCTTGATGACCGCCGTGAAGCTGGCGCCCGAGATTGCCGGCTATCATGTCAACCTGGCGACAGCGCTGCAGCGGCTGGGGAAGGCGGGGCAGGCGATTCGGAGTCTCGAGCGGGCGCTTGCGCTGCAGGAGGATTTGCCCGAGGCGCATTACAATCTCGGCAACGTGCTCTTGGAGGTGGGCCGCGCGGCGGAAGCCGAAGCCGCGTTCGAGCGCGCAGTGACGCTGCGTCCCGATTATGCGGACGCGCTTAACAATCTCGGCCTTCGCGTCGCGGCGCGCGGTGATGCGGTTGCAGCAGTGGGCTATTTCCGGCGGGCGCGGGACGCCGCGCCCGGTTATGCGCCGGCATGGTCGAATCTATGTGCAGCACTCCTGGACCTTGGCAAGACGGTCGAGGCGATCGAGGCCGGACGGCGGGCGGCGCTTCTCGCGCCCGGCAGCGCCGAGGCGCATTACAATCTCGGCAACGCCTTCGCCGCCGCGCCGATCCCGGCCGAAGCTGCGGCCTGCTACTGCCGGGCGCTGCAGGCCGATCCCGCCTACGCCGATGCGTTCGTGAATCTCGGGGTGGCGCTGATGCATCTGGGCGAATGCGATCAGGCGCTCGCCGCGCTCGACCACGCGCTCGCGCTCGATCCCGACCTTGCCGAAGCGCGCTGGAACAAGGCGCTCGTGCTGCTGCTCGCCGGGCGGCTCGGGGAAGCCTGGGATCTGTACGAGGCGCGCTGGCAAGCGGTGAAGGGCCTCGATCGACCGAAAATCGACGGGCCGCTATGGGACGGCGGCGATGGCGTTGGGCGAACGGTCTTGATCCGCTGTGAGCAAGGCTATGGTGACGCCATTCAATTCATTCGCTATTTGCCGCTGGTGCGCGAGCGGAACTGGCGCGTCGTGCTCGAGTGCCCGCCGAAGCTGGAACGCCTGTTCCGCGTGAGCGGCCTCGCGGATAAGGTGATCGCCTTCGGCGCGGAACGACCGGCCTTCGACAGCTGGCTGCCGATCATGAGCCTGCCGCGCGCCTTCGCGACGGAACTCGAATCGATACCGGCAGCCTGCCCCTACCTGACCGCGGCGGCCGCGCCGACCGGCTTGAGCGCGGGCGATGGCATCAAGGTCGGCATCGTCTGGCGCGGCAGCCTGACGAACGAGCGCGGGCGGTACCGGTCCTGCGCGCTTTCGGACCTGGCGCCGCTGCGGGACGTGCCCGGCGTGACGCTCTACAGCGTTCAGACCGAATTGTCGGACGAGGATCGCGACCGACTTGGCATGCTCGGCATTGCCGATCTCGCGGCGGGCCTGAGCGATTTCGCTGATACGGCGGCCGTGGTGCGGGCGCTCGACCTGGTGCTCACGGTCGACACCGCGATGGCGCATCTTGCCGGCGCCTTGGGCCGGCCCGTTTGGGGGCTGTTGTCGGCCTTTCCCGATTGGCGATGGCTGCTCGACCGCGACGATAGTCCGTGGTATCCGACCATGCGCCTGTTTCGGCAGCGGCACATCGGTGATTGGGCGCCGGTCGTGGACGACGTAGGCGCCGCGCTTGCTGATATTCGTTCGGGAGGGAGTGCTCGATGACTCGACGGCGCGCAAGGCGACGGCCTGAGAAGGGCGGCGTCTGACCATGGCTGTGCCGACGATTCCCGTGATGGCGCCCCGGTTGCCCGATGCCGCGGCGCTCATGCCCTATCTCGAGGAAATCGACGCAAACCGTTGGTACAGCAATTTCGGGCCGCTGCAGCGGCGGTTCGAGACGCGGCTGGCGGATCATTTCGACCTGCCCAAGGACGGCGTGGCCTGCGTCGGCAATTGCACGGTGGGCTTGATGCTCGCGCTCTTGGCCGTGGCGCCGGGCCGTGGCGGCTATTGCATCATGCCGTCCTATACCTTCGTGGCGTCGGCGCATGCCGTGTTGGCGGCCGGCCTCTTGCCCCTGTTCGTCGACGTCGATCCGCAGTCCTGGGCGGTCACGCAGGCGGGCGTGGTCGAGGCCATGCGGTCGGCCGACAGTCCCGTGGCCGCCGTATTGGTGGTGTCGCCCTTCGGCGCGCCGGTCGACATTGCCGCATGGGACGATTTTGCCGCGCAACACGGCGTGCCCGTCGTGATCGACGCGGCGGCGGGGTTCGATGGTGCGATTGCCGGCAAATCACCCCTCGTCCTGAGCTTCCATGCGACCAAGGTGATGGGGACGGGCGAGGGCGGGGCTATCCTCAGCCGCGACGGGGCGATGGTTCGATCGATTGCCGCGGCCTCGAATTTCGGATTTCACGACAGCCGTGAGGCCAAGGCGATCGGCTTCAACGGCAAGCTCAGCGAATACAATGCCGCGGTCGGCCTCGCGTCGCTGGATGCCTGGCCCGCGACGCGCCGAACGCTGACGCGCCTTACGCGGCTCTACGCGGAAGCCTTGAACGGGGTCGGCAATATCAGCCCGTCGCCGGGCTTCGGTGCCGGTTGGGTCAGCTCGACCTGCAACGTCGTTTTCGACCGCTCCGTCGCGGATGCGGCCATGGACGCGCTCGCGGACGCCGGGATCGATTCGCGTCAGTGGTGGGGCAAGGGCTGCCACCGCCAACCAGCCTTCGCCGGATTTCCGCATCGCGACCTTTGCGTCACCGACGATCTCGGGCAGCGCGTTCTGGGACTTCCTTTCCATGAAGCGCTGGACGAGCGGGATATCGAGCGCATCGTCAGCGCCGTCGCGTCCGCGGCACAACGATAAATCGGCCGGTATTGCTGGCCGCAGGAGCGCCGTTCGGCACCGGGTAAGAACTGCCAGATTTGGCAAGTCTTGCCGGGTAAAACGGGCTTCGTTAACCAGGATTTTCAGCCGTCAATCCTGAAAATATAGAAAAATCAAATAATTAAAGCGCAGCCCCGCAATGGCACGCCGGTTGCCGTTAACCATACGGGTTCGGCGTCTCGTCCGCGGTATTTGGCACATGCGACCCGGTACATATGACGCCAGATGTCAAAGCCAGAAAGGAACTGACAGATGGCTACTCAAAAGATCAACCTGAGCGCGGGTGTACGCTCCAATCTGCTCACGCTGCAGAATACGACGAAGCTGATCGCCACTGTGCAGACCCGGTTGTCCACCGGCCTCAAGGTGAATTCGGCCATCGACGACGCAAATGCGTATTTCACCGCGAAGGCGCTGAACAATCGCTCGGACGATCTGAATGCGCTGAAATCGAATATCGATCTGTCGATCAGCGCCATCCAATCGGCAATTCACGGCATCGAGTCCATTACCGAGCTGGTCCAGCAGGCAAAAGGCTTGGTCAACACGGCGAAAGCAACAGGCGACACGTCCGAGCGGTCGCTGCTCGCCATACAGTTCAACGCGCTCTTGGTGCAAATTGATAACTTGGCCAATGACTCCAACTTCAACGGCACGAACCTTATCCGGTCGACGCCGGACAACCTCCAGGTCGACTTCAACGAGGACAGCACCAGCAGCATCACCATCACGGGCCTCGACTCCACGACGGCGTCGACGGGCTTGGACATCACCGAGGCGGGCAATAATTTCGCCAACCTGACCGACATCAATTTCTCGATCACCCAGCTGAACAGCGCGTTGACGGAGCTGCGCACCAACGCCGCGACCCTCGGGTCCAACAATACCGTCCTGCAGACGCGCCTGGACTTCACCGCTAATCTCTCAACGACGCTGCAGGAAGGTGCAGGCAAGCTGACCCTGGCGGACCTCAACGAGGAAAGCGCCAACCTGCTGGCCCTGCAGACGCGCCAGCAGCTCGGCCTGAACTCGCTGTCGCTGGCCGCGCGAAGCGAGCGGGCGGTCCTGGCCCTGTTTGGTTAACGGCGGTCGCCCGGCCGGCGGTCCGACCGTCCGGAGCCGGGCGCTTTCTGAAGCGACGGGCAGAATTTTCCTGTCGAGCAGGAATATTTTGCCGGTCCGGCCGGAAAATTCTGCCTTTCCGGCCCGTCCCTAGGCCGGACGGCCTCGGTCGAATTTACGAAATCTCAAGGACTTGCTGATTTTCTCCTGCGTGGCATGGGGGTTGCGTGTCTTGCCCCCGGACTGCCGGTCGCGGAGAGAAGCTCCGTGTCCGGCTGCCGCGGATCCTATGGTCCGTACAATTTGGCCCACCGCAGAACGCGGCGGGTAACCGTCCTAGAAAGGGAGAAACCATGGCTGATAAAATTGCCCTATCAGCGGGCGTGCGGGCAAACCTTCTGAGCCTGCAGGTCACTACCACTAACATCAATACCACGCAGCAGCGTCTGTCGAGCGGCCTCAAGGTCAATTCGGCCCTCGATAACGCGAGTGCGTACTTCACGTCGGTCGCGTTGAGCAACCGGTCGTCGGACCTGGGCGCGCTCAAGTCCAATATCGACCTGTCTGTCAGCACGATCGAATCGGCGATCAACGGTATCGACTCGATCACCACTCTGGTGCAGCAGGCCAAAGGTCTTGCGAACCAGGCGCGTGCAACCGGTGATACCAATGAAAAGTCGACCCTGGCCGTGCAGTTCAACGCGTTGCTCGACCAGATCAATTCCGTCGCCAACGACGCCAGCTTCAACGGCACCAACCTGATCAAGGCGACGCCGGACAATCTGACCGTCAACTTCAACGAAGACAATACGAGCAACCTGACGATCACGGGTCTCGACTCGACGACGGCCACGACTGGCCTCAGCATCGGAGCGGCGACGAACAACTTTGCCAGCAACACGGCTGACATCGACGTCTCGCTGACCGCGCTGAACAGCGCCCTCACGACGCTGCGTACCAACGCGGCGACGCTGGGTTCCAACAGCTCGGTCCTTCAGACTCGTCTGACGTTCACGACGAACCAGGTGAACACGCTCGATACGGGCGCAGGCAAGCTGACGCTGGCCGACCTGAACGAGGAGAGCGCCAACCTGCTGGCTCTGCAGACCAGACAGCAGCTCGGCATCAACTCCTTGTCTCTGGCTTCGCGAAGCGAGCGGTCGATCCTGGCCCTCTTCGGCTAAGACGGCGGCAACGTCGACAAGGAAAGCGGGGGCTTCGGCCCCCGCTTTTTATCTTCAGTATCATGGGCCTGAAAGAATCCGATAAGAAATCGGAATCACATTTTTTTCGCCAAGACTAGCCAGTTATGGTATGGAATTTGCGAGTGCTGGGGCAATAATACTGTTTTATTTCGGCAGGATTGGCAGAAAGTCAGAAGAATGCCGCTGAAGATCGTGTTGAAGCCGGGGGAGAAGGTCGTCATCAATCAGGCGGTTCTTCAAAACGGGCGCGAGAAGACAGAGATAATAGTACAAAATAAAGCAAGCATTCTCCGCGAGCGGGATATAATGGTGGAGAAAGAAGCCAATAGTCCTGCAAAACGGATTTATTTTATTGTTCAGATGATTTATATGTTCCCCGATAAAGAACGTGAATACCAGGAAAAATTCCATCGATTCACCAAGGAATTCGTCAATGCCGTTCCAAGTTCTCTAACCTTGATCATGGATATTGGGAAACAGATCGTCGTGGGGAATGTCTACGGGGCGCTGAAGCTGTGCCGGAAGCTGATTAAGTACGAGGACGAGGTTCTAAAACATGCAACAAAGTAACAAGAGCCAGGCATATCGTTCGTCGCAGCGGCTGGGTTCGAGCTCTCGGGATACGGAAGCGCGCGCCCTGTTGGAGGCTGCGCGGAACTTGGACGGGGTGATCGGCAGCGAAGATCAAGACGCCTATCGCGCGGCGCTGCGGCAGAACTGGCGTCTTTGGACCATCATCCAGGCTGATGTTTCCGGTGAAGATTCGCCGCTGCCGGATGAGATCCGCCAGAATATCCTCAGCCTGAGCGTCTTCATCGATAAGCATACCGTCGGTGCCCTGGCGGAGCCGAGTGGGCAAAAGCTCCGGGTGCTGATTGACATCAACCGGCATATCGCCGGTGGCCTGATGGCCAAATTCAACGCCGAGACCGGCGGTGCGCCGGAGCCGGCGGAACCCCAGGCCAGCCGTCCGCGCGTGGACGGCGACATTATCGCCTGAGAATTCCTCCATCCGTCCCGCGATGGCGGCGGGTGGGTTCCCTGTGAGTTCGCATAAGGCCAGTCAGCCCTTCGGCGGAAAAAAGCGTCGAAGCGCGTCGGCGATGCGCCGGGTGAGGGAAAGCCAGTCGCCCGGAGACTCTTGCCTGAACAGTCGCATCGTTGGATACCAGGGGCTATCCTCACGTTCGAGTAGGTAGCGCCAGTCGGCCGCGAATCCCAGCATGACCCAGACCGGGCGCCCGAGCGCTCCGGCGAGATGCGCCACTGCGGTGTCGACGCTGATCACGAGATCCAGTCTTTCCACGACCGCTGCCGTATCGCCGAAATCCGCCAACCGCGGGCCGAGATCCACGACGCGCGAATTGGGCATGCACGGCGCGTCTTTCGCCAGCGCGTAGAAGCGCAGATTTTCCAATGCAAAGAGCGGCGCCAGGGCATCAACCGGGCATGACCGTAACTGGTCGTCCTGGCGCTGCGGGTTGCCGGACCAGACAAGCCCGACGGAGGGCCCGGTCCCGAAAGGGAAGTCCGCCCAGGCTGCCGATTTCTGCGCCGGGACCGACAGATAGGGGACCTCGGCCGGAATGGTGTCCAGCGTCGTGTCGAAAAGGCGCGGCAGGCTGAGCAGCGGCACGTGGTAGTCGGCGGCCGGGGCGGCCGCGTCGCGTGCGATGATACGCGGCGCACGGGCGCCGGACGGCATTGGAAGGGTTGCCATCAGCGCCGTCAACGGAGGCTGGCACTCGAACACAATCTCCGCGCCGGTTGCGGCGAGGCGCGGGATGTAGCGGCAGAAATGAAGACTGTCACCGAATCCTTGTTCCGCATGGACGAGGATCGTTGATGGCCTTGTGCCGTTTTCGCCGCCGAGCGGTTCGCCGCGCCAGAGCCGCGCGCCATGGTCCGGACGCCATGCCGGCCGCATGTCCTCGTTCCATCTCGCTTCGTAATTGGCCCACCCGCTCCGGAAATCACCGACGAGAAGCTGAGCGGTGCCAAGGCTCATGCGCAGGTCCGAGCGATCCGGCTGCAGCGCGAGCGCCTTTTCATAGACCGCGATGGCTTCGTGCGGCTTGTTGAGGTTGAGCAGAATGAGCGCGAGATTGCCGTAGCTCCTGAAGTCCATGGGCCGCCGGTCGATCACGGCGCGGTAAAGCGTGGTCGCCTCCTCGAGCCGGCCCGTCGCGCGCAGGAGGTTCGCCAGGCTGCGCTGGGCATCAGTGAAATCAGGTCGTAATTTCAATGTCTTGCGAAGGCATGCCTCGGCTTCGGTTGCGGCGCCTGCGGCGTGCAGCGCGACACCGAGATTGTGCAGGGCCATCAGGTTTTCGGGCTCGATCTGGAGCGCGGCCTTCAATTGGAGGATGGCTTCCGCATTGTGCCCGAGGCTGCAAAGCGCCGCGCCCAAATTGTTCAGCGCGCCGACCGATCGCGGGTCGTGGCGCAGGACGTAGCGGCACTGGTCGACGGCGGCATCCTGATCGCCTTGCAGCCGGAGGATTGCCGCAAGATTGACGCGCGTCTGGTGCAGCAACGGGTCGGCCGCCAGCGCGTCGCGGTACTGCGCGGCCGCCTCCTCGAGCCGTTCTTCGCGATGTAGCGCGTAGCCGTAGTCCGATCGCAGCGTTGTATCGCCGGGCGAAAGCCTCAGCGCCGCTTCGAAAGAGAGCACGGCTTCACGATCGCGGCCCAGACGCGAAAGGCATCGCGCCAACGCCGTTTGCCAAGCGGCATTGTCGGAATCAAGTTCGGCGGCGCGCCGCCATGGCTCCAAGGCATCGGCGTCGCGGCCAAGCCGCGACAATGCTTCGGCAAGCGCCGCGCAGTAGGCGGCATTTTCTTTGTCGCAGGCGACCGCCCTGACCAGGCAATCCACGGCGTTGGCGTGCTTGCCCGCGGCGAACGCGTTCAAGCCGCGAAGATGCCATCCCCGGCCATCCTCCGGCCGCTGCTCGACGATTTGGCGCAGGATGAGCTCGGCGCGATCGTATTGCCCCGCCTTATAGGCGTTCGACGCCTGCTTGAGAAATTTGCCGGCCGTTCCGGTATGAGCCCCCGGCGGAGCCGTGCGGCCGCCCGGCGCGGCGGGTTCTTCCACCATATCTCCGTCCTGCGGACGCAACGGCCCGGGCGCGCGCCTGCGGCAGCGCTATTTCAAGAAGTTGGTGAGGGACAGGTTCCCCAGCCGGGCAATGATTTCATACGACGCTTGTATCTGGACCTGCTGGGAGTTGAGAGTCGTGATAGCTGTGGCGGTATCCACGTTCTCGATATTCCCAATCGTGTCCGTCACAAAATTTATATAGTTCTGATGCTGGGTCTTCTGCGCGTCGAGCTCGTTCAGGTCAAGCGTGACGTCGCCGGCGATCTCGCCGATGGTCTTGTTGGCGCCGTTGTTGTCGACGGCCTGCGTCAGAGTATCGATGGCATCGTTCAGCACCTGTTTTTCCGCCGGCGTGATCGGATTGCTGAACGTCATATGGGCGACGTTGTCGAGCGAGCGGATGATCTGTTCGAATGCCGGCTGGTCGGCGGTGACGCCATACTGCACGACGACGTTGTCGTTGATTCGGACTTGGGAGACCGACGAATCCCCTTGGTAATAGCCGGTGTCGACCGTGGCGTCGAAGGGCGGCGGGGCGGGGGCGGTGTAGACGCCGTTGGATAGATCGACCGGCTGGGTGTCGGTCTTGCTCCCGGAGAACAGGTAGCGGGAGCCGTCCTTCAAATTCATGATCTCGGTGATCTGGTTGAGATATTGCTGCGCCAGCGCGGGCAGGTTGACGGTATTGGGCGCGTCGCCGTTCAGATTGGAGCGGATCAGGGAACGCATGTCGCGCGCCGCGCTGTCGATCTGTTCGAGGCCGAACTCCATCATGTTGAGCCGGCTGGTCACCGTGTCGATATTGTTGACGTACTGCTCCGACGTCGCGAGCTCGTTCTTGAGATTCGTGAGCCGCGACGCGTCCGGCGCAATGCCGCTGAAGGTCTGCGACTTCTTGCCGGTGGCGACCTGAAGCTGCGTGTCGGCGTAGCTCGCCTGATTGCGCAGCGTCGCCTCGAGGATGAGTTGCTGGTTCGTGAAGGTTCCGATCCGCGTTACCATGTCTTACCTGCCTACCGGATGATGTTCAGCAGTTCATCCAGCATATTGGTCGACGTCGTGAGGACGCGTGCCGAAGCGTTGTATGCCTGTTGCAGGACGACGAGATTGGCCAGCTCTTCATCGATGTTCACGCCGGAGACCGAGGAATTCCGCGCGTCCAGCGAGGTAAGGAGCGACTTGTTGAAATCGAGCTGGCTCGACGCGTCCGAGGCGCTCGTCGCCTGCTGCGACAGAATGGACGAGGCGTAGTCCGCGAATGTCGCCGAGGTGCCGGCGAGGCCGCCGGTGGCGGAAAATGCGGTGCTGCTGTTGAGCGCGCCTGCGAGGTTGTTGGCGACCGTGGAATCACCCGCCGTTACGCCGGTGTCGCCGGCCGCAAGGCCAACGGCGTTGCTGAGCTCCGCGCGGGCGACCCGCGCCGGATCGGCGAGGATGTCGCTGCGCACCGCGAAGACGGTCGACGCGCTGGTCGGATCGGACGTCGTTCGCGTGGTCGAGAGAAAATTTCCCGAGTCCGTGACGATGAAATTGTTCTGGTCGGCGTCCTGGACAATTAGGCGGCGTCCGCTGCCGTCGTTGACGACGGACGCGGAGATGTTGGCGGCGCTCAGGGTGGCATTGCCGTTGATCGTGGCCGCGATGTCCTCGAGGCTGTCGGTCGTGGCGTAATTGGCCGTCGTGGAGACGCCGTTGGCGGTGAAGGTCAGCGTGCCGGCGATGCCCAAGGGCGCCGTACTGCTGCTGAGCTGCCCCGTGGAGAAGCTGCTGTATTGCGAGGGCGCCACGTTGGTCTGGAACAGATCGTTCAGGCCAAAATATTGCGAGACGCCGCGCGTCTGCGAGCCCACTACCGTGACGGCGCTGTCCATCTCGTTGATCGCGATCCCGTAGCCCGCGGTGTTCGCATTGATCACCAGCTTGCCTGCGGAATTCAAGGACGCGGAGGCGTTCGTCATGCCGTTGATCGCAGTCACGAGGCTGCCGACCGTGGTCAGCGCGCCAAGCGCGATATCCTGGGTCTCGACGACGCTGCCGTCGGTCTGGTTGATGACGGCGACGCGCACCGTGCCGGTCGCCGACAGCACGTCCGCGCTGTTGAAGCTCTGCGAGCCCGTGAGGGTGGAGGGCGGCGGGAAGGCGGTGCCCGTGTTGTGGACCGCATTCACGTTGTTCGCCAGCGACTGGGAGAGCTGGTCCAACTCGCTCTGCAGGTTCGGCAGCTCGGTGTCGCGCATGTCGATCAGCGCCTTGAGCTTTCCGCTCGCGATCTCGGTGGTGATGTCGTCCGAGGCTGCCGTTCCGTTGACGAATATGCCGGTGATGGCGCCCGGATAGGCGCTGTCGGTCGGGTCGACATAGGCGGTGGTGGCGCTGACCTGGGTCGCCGCCGTATGGGTTATCGTGGACGCGGTGGCGCCACTGACGAGCAGGCGGCTCGACCCCGTGTAGACGTCGACCGACCCGTCGGTGCGCGGAAATACCCGGATGTCGATATTGTCGGACACGTCGCTGAGCAGGCGGTCCCGCTCGTCCTCCAGCGCCGCCGTTGTCTGCCCCAGCGTGGTCGCCCGGCTGATCTGCGCGTTCAGATCCGCGATGTTCTGCAGATCGTTATTGACCGAGGTGACCAGCGTCCCGATCTGCTTGTCGGCCTGCAGGCGAAGATCCTGCGACGTGGTAGCGAAATTGTTGAAAAGGTCCGCCAGCTGGCGCGCCGAGTTGACGACGCTCGCCGAATTCGCGGCGAATTCCGGCGTTACCGACAGCTGTTCGAAGGCGGTCTGTAAATCGTTGATCTTGCTCGGGATTGTCTGGTTGTCGCCAGGCGTTCCGAAGAGGCTTTGAATTTGCTGCAGGAACTGGTCACGGATGGTGTTGTCGCCGACGACGCTGTGCTGACCGCGAAGCTGGGCGATGATGAACTCGTCCACCTGGCGCGCGATCTCGCCGGTCTGGACGCCCGCGCCCTGACCCGCGAGGGTCCGCGACTGAAGATCGACCGTCTTGCGCGTATAGCCGGGCGTACTCGCATTCGCGACGTTGTCAGACGTGACCTGCAGCGCTGCCTGGGCAGCATTGAGTCCGCTGAGGGCGGTGCGAATGGAGAGGGTGATCGACATCGAAGGATCCTACGGAGCGTTCGCCGTCAGAATGTTTCGTTCAGCGACACGGGCATCATGTCCGCGCCGGTCGATAGCTGCGTGCGGCTGTAGGCCGCGCCGGTCTTGGTGTAGCCGGAAGCCGAAGTGCGCTGACGCTCGATCGAGGAGGCGATCGTCTGTACGAGCCGACGGTTCATCTCCATGGCGGCTCGTAACGCATTGATATTGCGCAAGGTTGCGTGATCGAGCTCATCCTTGATGGCGATCAGGGCGCGCCGCTCGTCGGGACCGGTGGCGGCAAGCACCTCCGGGTGCGCACGCACTGTCGTCATGACGGTCTCATACTGCGTGGCGGCATTCTCTTTCGCATCATGCAGCTCCGTGACCCGCGCCAGCTTGACCTGTCCGAGCGCCTCGCTCTCCTCGTCGAGAACCGCGATCAGCGACTTGCCGGCCGTGACGAGCTCGCGGGTGATCTCATTTGGTGTCATGGCTCTGAGCCTCCTGGTGGCGCATCATTTCGCGCTGAACGGCGTCGGTCAGCCCGAAGCTGTTCTGTTCCGCGATCGTCTTGCCGTATTGCTGCAGCAGCATCGAGCGGAAGATCTTCTCGCCGTTGCCGCCGCCGAACGGGCCGTCGGTCTTGATGCCGGCGAACATGTCTTCCAGCGCCATGGCGATGAAGAAGCCTTCGAAATCCACCGCTGCCTTGTGCGCTTTGGCCGGTGTTTCGTGGTTGAGCTTCTCGGCCCGCGCCGCTTGCGCCGAGCGCAGCGTCATGGCCGCCTGGTCGAGAGCGTTCAGCGCGTCCATCACAGCACCTCTATTTCCGCCTGCAGCGCGCCGGCTGCCTTGATCGCTTGAAGGATGGTGATCAGGTCGCGCGGTCCGATGCCGAGCGCGTTGATTCCGTTGACGAGCTCCTGCAGCGTCACGCCCTTGTCGAGGACGCCGAGCTTCTTGTTCGCGCTATCGTCGACCTGGATGTTGGTGCGCGGCACGACGGCTGTCTGGCCCGTGTTGGAGAAAGGCTGCGGCTGCGAGACCTGCGGCGTCTCGGTGATGCGGATCGTCAGGTTGCCCTGGGCGATCGCCACCGTGCTGATGCGGACGTTGTCGCCCATCACGATGACGCCGGCCTGCTCGTCGATCACCACCTTGGCGACCTGATCGGGCTCGACGCGCAGCTGCTCGACGTCGGTCAGCAGCTCGACCACGGCATTCTTGTAGGTCTTCGGGATCCGGAGCTCCACGGTCCCGGGATCGGTGACGCGGGCGGCCGTCTCGCCGACGAAGGCGTTGACCGCGCGGGATATCCGGCGCGCGGTCGTGAAATCCGGGTTGCGGAGCGAGAGCCGGACCTGCTTCATCGAGGCCAGCTCGAAGGGGATCTCGCGCTCGACGATCGCGCCGTTCGGGATGCGGCCGTTGGTCGGGACCCCGCGGGTCACGGTTTCGGCCGCCCCCTTCGCGGTGAAGCCGCCGACCTGGAGACTGCCCTGGGCGACCGCGTAGACTTCACCATCGGCGCCGAGGAGCGGCGTGACCAAGAGCGTGCCGCCCATCAGGTTCTTGGCGTCGCCCAACGCGGAGACGCTGACGTCGATTCGGCTGCCCTGGCGGGAAAAGGCCGGCAGCGTCGCGGTGACCATGACGGCGGCCACGTTGTTGGTCTTGAGCTTGGTGTCGCGGGCGTTGACGCCGAGCCGCTCGAGCATGCCGATCAGGCTCTCCTTGGTGAACACGGCGTTGTTGAGGGTGTCGCCGGTGCCGTTGAGGCCGACAACGAGGCCATAACCCACGAGCAGGTTTTGGCGGACACCCTCGAAGTCCACGATGTCCTTGATGCGTGATTGGGCCGCGGCCGGCGTGGCCAGCAGGGCTACCAGCGGCAGGAAGACGAGTAAAACCAGCCAGCGCCCGACTCGACTGGGGCGCCGGGCCTGTTCCCGGGTCGAATGCTTTACGGTCCGCGTCATTTTGGCCGGCGTGCTGCCCTATTGTTTCCCAAGGGTCCGTAGCGAAGGCCGTGCCAAGGTGGGGCAGCGGGTAAAATAAATAAGTAATTGATAAACAATATAAAATATTCACATCGCCCGACCTCGGGCGTAGCCTGGAGGGCGCTTGGGCAAGCGCTGCCGGGCCTCCCGGCAAAGATTTCCACCAGGGAGCGCTCGGGCGCGGGACGCGCCTTCTAGTTCAATTCTCAGGTGAAATGAGCTAAGGTCCTGGCATGAAAATTGACCGTACGGGACCGGTCCGGCCGAGCACGCCCTCCAAGCGTAGCGAGAAGTCCGGAAAGGCCCAGGGCAGCAGCTTTTCGCAACATATGACGCCGGGTCCCGAAACCGTATCGGGCGCCGTCGCACCGAGCCCGGTGAGCACGGTGGACGCCCTTCTGTCGCTTCAGGAGGTCGAGGATTCAACGACCGGGCAATCCAAGTCCCGGGCCCGTAAATGGGGCAACGACGTCCTCGACCAGCTCGAACAGATCCGCATCGGCATTATCGGCGGCGTCATTCCCCGCCACGAGCTCGAGCGGATCGCCGCCATGGTCGACGGAAAACGCGAGCGCACCAACGATCCTGCGCTTGAAATGATCCTCGACGAGATCGAGCTGAGGGCGAAGGTAGAGCTGGCGAAGCTGGACCGCATGCCGTAGAAGAGGCGGCGTCAGACGCAAGTCGGGCAAGCGGGCGGCGGGCAAATGCCCTGCTCAAAATATGTTCATTTCCTTAGGCTTGCTCGACCTCTGTCTGGCCATTATATTCCGCGCCGCTTGCACATCGGTAGCGTGCCGGGAGTAACAAATGGCGAACCCATTGCTGCCGCCCGACTATAGGCCGAGCGAAGACGAAGAGTTTATGAATCCGCGCCAGCGGGAATATTTTCGCCAGAAGCTGCATTCCTGGCGGGCGGAACTGCTGCGTGAATCCAACGAGACATTGCGAAATCTGCAGAGCGAGAGCCTGGCGGTGCCCGATATGGCCGATCGGGCCACGAAGGAGACGGACCGCGCGCTCGAGCTGCGCACCCGCGACCGCCAGCGCAAGCTGATCGCCAAGATCGACGAGGCACTGCGCCGGATCGACGAAGGCACCTACGGCTATTGCGAAGAAACCGACGAACCCATTTCGCTGCGCCGTCTGGAAGCGCGGCCGATCGCCACGCTGAGCCTCGAGGCGCAGGAGCGGCACGAGCGGATGGAGCGTACCCGCCGCGACGATTAACCTCCTGAGCCAGCCCGGAATCGATAGAGGCCGATGTCCCGTGAAGGAGCATCGGCCTCATCGTTTGCGCCGTCCTCGCGCGTTGGGGAGGAGGAGAGGATCAGGACGGTCGCAAATCTCGCAAAATTCTTCCCTTCAGGCTGTCATCCGGCTCCGCGCTAGAATGGGAACAGGATGTCGATAAGCTGCTGTCCGTAGCGCGGCTGCTGCACGTCGGTCATATGGCCCCGTCCGCCATAAGACAGTCGCGCCTCGGCGATCTTTTCGTAGGAAATCGTGTTCGTGTTGTCGATGTCCTCCGGCCGGATGATGCCCATGATCTGCAGCTCGCGGACCTCGTAATTCACCCGAGTTTCCTGCTGGCCGAGGATCACCATGTTTCCGTTTGGCAGCATCTGGGTCACCACGGCGGCCAGCTTGAGCTGAATCTTTTCCGTGCGGTTGATGCTCGCATCGCCCTTCGACAAGGAATTGGATGAGAGCGAGAGCAGGTTCGATGGATCGACCGCGTTGGGCAGTACCTTGTTCAGCATCGTCTCGTAGCCGAGCAGGGCCGGGGAGTCGGCGCCTTCGCTGTTGTCGCGTGTGCGCTGGCTGGTATTGGCCAATTGCCCCTTGTCGTTGATATCGATCAGCACCGTGACGAGGTCGCCGACGCGGGTGGCGCGGAGGTCCTTGAAGAAGGCGCGGGATCCGGCGCGCCAGAGCGAGTTCGGCTCGCGATGCGGCGACAACGGTGCCGGCATCGGCATGCTGACGGGCTTGTAACCGCGCTCATGGATCGGGTTCACGATGCCGTTCAGCTTCGGCTCGGCGCCGACATTGGCAAGCCGATCCAGCGTATTGCAGCCGGAGAGCGCCGTGCCGGCCAGCAGTAGGCACGCGATGGTCGTATAGCGTGTCGATCTCGTCAGCGACATTTTGCACACTGAGCCACGGATTGCGTCATTGGCAGCACGGCGACCGTGTCGGGCCCGGTGACGACAGCGTCGACGACCTTGCCGCTATTCGCGTTCTGCACCTGGATCGTTTCGCCTGCCGTGCCGTTCTCGCGCGCCTTGCCATGCGCGGTGATCATCAGGTTGCTGGTGCGGTAGGTCATGACGACCATGCTGTTGCGGCGCACCAGCCGCGGCTCGCGAATGTCTGACGTGTTGAGCGGCTTTCCGCTGAGCAGCACGCGGCGGGCGCTCTTGCCGATCAGCTGTTCGGGCGTCGTCACCGCGTTCGGGCCGACGAAATCGGCGCGCACGAGCTGCATTCGAATGTCGTCTTTCCCGATCAGGTCACCCGGGCGCACACGCCCCGTCAGCACCGGGACGCTGATCATCTCGTGAATGCGGCCGGTGACGGGCATGACGACTGCGCCGGGCCTGTTATCCGGCGCGACCAGCGTCGCCGTGTAGCGGCCATCGGTCGGGTCGAACCGCAGATGCTTGACCGTGACGGCGGCGGGCATGCTGACGGGCAGACGGAGCTCCATGTCGGGATTGTCGGTCGCGACCTCGAACTGTTTGCCCGGGCGCATCCGGTCTTTCAGCGCCGCATGCAGCGCGGCGAGAATCTGGTCCCGGCCGACGCGGTTGCTGCTGCGCTCCACGCGACTTTCGTCCATGCCCGGCGCGGGATGCCAGTCGAGGCCGTAAGCGTTCGCGACCTGGCGAAGCCACCGTCCGTTCAGCACGACGCTCTGTCCCGGCTCCGGCGCGTGGAACAGGGCCATGCCGCTTTTGTCGCCGACGCCCTCGAAGATATCTCCGAGCCGGACGGTCGCGTCGTGGACGACGACGTAGGGGCGCAGGGTGACCGCCTCGGCGCTGCCGGCCGTGACCGCCAGCAGAATGCCGACCGCCATCGCGAGCAGGGCGGTGAGGGGGCGTGGCGTGGCGCGCATTCGGTTCATGGTCTCTCAGCTATCCCTATGGGCGTTTAGCGGAGGTTCGACAGGGTTGCCATCATCTGGTCGGACGTCTCGATGACCTTGGAGTTCATTTCATAGGCACGCTGGGCGGTGATGAGGTTGGTGACCTCTTCCACCACATTGACATTCGAGGTTTCGAGGAAACCCTGCTGGATTTTCCCGACGCCGTCCGCGCCCGGCACGCCGGTCGTCGGCGCGCCCGAGGCGGGGGTCTCCAGATACAGGTTCTCGCCGATCGCCAGCAGGCCGGCCTCGTTGGCGAAGGTCGCCAGTTGAAGCTGGCCGACGGTCTGGGGCGTCACTGTTCCCGGGATCTTGACCTGGACCTGGCCGCTGGAATCGATCGTGATGTCGGTCGCGTTGGCCGGAATTGTGATGTTCGGCTGAACCTGGAATCCGTCTACGGTGACGATGTTGCCGGTATCGCTCAGCTGGAAGGCGCCCGCGCGCGTATAGGCGGTATCGCCGTTGGGCAGCGTGATCTGGAAATAGCCCCGGCCGTTGATCGCCGTATCCAGGCTGTTCTGGGTCTGTGTCAGGCTGCCTTGCGTCGTGATGCGGTAGACGGCGGCGGTCTGGACGCCGAGACCCAGCTGTACGCCGACGGGAACGAGCGAGCCGTCGTCCGCGGACTGCGAGCCCGTCCGGCGCAGATTCTGGTAAAGCAGATCCTGAAATTCGACCCGGCGCCGCGTGTAGGCCGTGGTGTTCATGTTCGCGATGTTGTGCGAAATGACTTCCACGTTGAGCTGTTGGGCGAGCATGCCCGTGGCGCCGATGCTGAGTGACCGCATATTGGTTTATCCGTCTTTCGTCATCTGTTGCGACGTTTGCCGTTCGTTGTGCCGCGTTATGCCGTGTTGCCGATGATCTTGTTGATCGCGCTCTTCATGCGATCGTCCTCGTTCTGCAGCACCTGCTGGTTCGCGGTATACGCGCGGCTGATCTCGATCATGTCGGTCATTTCCTGGATCGCATTGACGTTCGACTGTTCGAGCATTCCCTGCATCACGCGGGTGGTCGACGGCGCCGGCGTCGGCGCCGCGTTGGATGAGTAGAGGCCATAGGCCTCGCGCTTCATGCTGCGCGGATTGGCGAAGGTGACGACGCCGATCTTGCCGACGATCGCGGTATCGGTGGCGACCGTGCCGTCGGTGTTGGCCGATACTGTTCCGTCGGGCGCGATGGTAATCACGTTCCGGTCGATCGGGATGGAGATGGGCTGTCCGGCATCACCCAGCACGGGCTCGCCGCGCTCGTCGACGATCCTTCGGTCGGCGTCGAGCTGAAAGCGGCCGGAGCGCGTGTAGCGCGGTCCGTTCGGGGTATCGACAGTGAAATAGCCGTCGCCGGTGAGCGCGAGGTCGAGCGTGTTCCCCGTCTTGGTCAGCGGGCCCTCGCGGAGGTCGCGCATCATGCCCCGGTCCTGGACGAAGGACAGCGGCGCGTTCCGCTGCGGACGGACGAGGTATTCGCTGAATAACATCCGTTCCGCTTTGTATCCGGGCGTGTTGGCATTCGCGATGTTGTTGGCGACTGCGTCCATGTCGCGCTGCAGCGCCGCTTGCCGTGAAATAGCGATGAGCCAGGGAGATTCCATTTGCGCCTTGATCCGTGTTCCTCGCCGGCATGGGTGCAGAAGCCATGCCATTGGGAAATCGCCCGCTTTCTAAGGCGCTGCGGCGCGACCCGGCGGGGCGGATCAGCGGGCTTCTGCCTATTCTTGCAGGCTTTGCCCGGCAGTTATTTCCCCTGCCGTCGAGACGGCGCGCCAGGCCCCCGCAATGGCCGGAGAACAGCGCCCCGTTGAGTCTGTAATGAGCAATATTTATTTATGCGAGTCGCATGTATTAAAGAGAACCGGGCCGAGACAGTTGTTTAGTGATTGAGGTTTTATTTGTTGATTAATCATTTTCATATTTGTTAAATTCGCCGCGGCTAGAAATTGCCATTATGTGGATTGATTCTTCGATGCCGACATTGATCGCGGTTCTTTCTCATGGCTGACAGGGCGGACCCGGCGGCCGAAGACCTTGCCGACGACGCGGAAGGCGAGGGCGCGGAAGGCGAAGGCGGCAAAGGGTTAGGGAAAAAATTCGGGAAGAAGAAGCTCATCCTCTTTGCGGCGATCGGGCTGGTCGTCCTCGCGGGGGCGGGCGCGGGTGTCTATTTCTCGGGCCTCTTGGGCGGCGGCAAGGACAAGGCGCACGGCAAAGAGAGCGCGAGTGCCGAGGCGATCAAGCCGGTCGCGGCGCATTTTCTCGATCTGGATGAGATGGTGGTCACGCTCGGCGGCGTCGGCCGGAAATCGAGCTTCCTCAAGATGCGGGTGAGCCTGGAGCTCGCCAGCCCGGATGACGAGGCGCGCATCAAGGCCATCATGCCGCGCATCATCGACAATTTTCAGGTCTTTCTGCGCGAGCTGCGGATCGAGGAGCTGCAGGGCTCCCAGGGCCTCTACCGCGTCAAGGAAGAGCTATTGAGGCGGGTGAATGCGGCGGCCGCGCCGACGAAGGTGCGCGACGTCCTGTTTCGCGAAATGCTCGTCCAGTGATGCGGCGCGCGGGCGAGGCGGGCGGACCGGCGAAGGGCGATTCGAAGGCAGGGTGTAATGGCTGACGAAGTCGACGAAGCGACGGACGAGGCGGCGGAAGATCAGACGGCCGACGCGCCGGAAGGCGAGGAGGACGGCGACGATCTCGCGGCCGAATGGGCCGCCATGGCCGAGGGCGGCGACGGCGGCGAGGACATCGAAAGCGCCGGGTCGGCCCGCGTCCTCAACCAGGATGAAATCGACAGCCTTCTGGGTTTCCGCGAGGGCAGCGACGACTCGACCGAGAAATCGGGCATCGAGGCCATCATCGACAGCGGCATGGTGTCCTACGAGCGCCTGCCGATGCTCGAGGTCGTGTTCGATCGGCTGGTGCGCATGCTGTCTACCTCGCTGCGCAACTTCACCTCCGACAACGTCGAGGTAAGCCTCGACAATATCTCGTCGATTCGGTTCGGCGATTATCTCAACTCGATCCCGCTGCCGGCGATGCTGGCCGTCTTCAAGGCCGAGGAATGGGATAATTTCGGCCTGATCACGGTCGATAGCTCGCTGATCTATTCGATTGTGGACGTGCTGCTCGGCGGCCGCCGGGGGACGGCGGCGATGCGTATCGAGGGACGCCCATATACGACGATTGAGCGCAACCTCGTCGAGCGGATGATTGCGGTCGTGCTGGCCGATCTGTCGGCCGCCTTCGATCCGTTGAGCTCCGTCAATTTCCGCTTCGACCGGCTCGAGACCAACCCCCGTTTCGCGACGATCGCGCGGCCGGCGAACGCGGCGATCGTGGTGCGGCTGCGGGTCGACATGGAGGATCGCGGCGGGCGGCTCGAGCTTCTGCTGCCCTACGCGACCTTGGAGCCGGTCCGCGAGCTGCTGCTCCAGATGTTCATGGGCGAGAAATTCGGCCGTGACTCGATCTGGGAGAACCATCTCGCGACGGAGCTCTGGTACACCGATGTCGAGCTCGAGGCTGTCCTGGACACGACGACCGTGACGCTGGCCCAGGTCCTGGAATGGGAGGTCGGCTCGCGCCTGGATCTGTTCGCCACGCCGAACTCCCTCGTGGAGCTGCAATGCGGCGAGGTCCTGCTGTTCCGCGGGCAGATGGGCCGCAAGAGCGAAAAGATTGCCGTTCGGATCGAGCAAAAGCTGGAGACCTGAGAGATGTCGTTCCCGCATGTTTCCTTTGTTCTTGAAGTGATCGGCGCGTGCCTGCTGCTGGTCATGATTATCTATGCGATCCAGCTCAATCGGCGGCTTTCCAACCTGCAGGCGGACAAGGCGCATTTGCACAAGCTGATCATGGGGTTCAACGAGGCGACCGAGCGGGCGGAATCGAGCGTCGGCCGGCTGCGGCTGGCCGCGATGGAAGCGAATGACGCGCTGCAGGCCAACACCAAGGCCGCCAAGGATCTGCGCAACGATCTGTCCTTCCTGATCGAGCGGGCGGAAAGCACGGCCGATCGGCTGGAGAACTCGATCGCGAGCGGCCGTACGGAAAGCGCGGTCCCGAACAGAACGGCCGATATTTCCGCCTTCCGGGCCGTGAGAGGCGGCAAGGACACGGGCAACGCGTCCCACACCAAAGCGGCGCTGTCGAGGGCCCTTGCCGGACTTCGCTAACGCAATGATGCAACGGTTTCGTATCCTGCCGCTGCTGATCCTCGTGTCGGTGGCGATGTTCACCTTGAAGCTGGGCACGATCTGGCAGGATATCATCGACCTCAACGCCTCGATGAAGTCGCGCCCGGCACTGGCCGCGGAAAGCGGCGCGAGCGCGGGTGCCAAGGCGCCGGATGCGCAAAAGGACGCGGGCCCGGCCAAAGCCGCTATGACGCCGGCAGGGACGCCGGCCGGGAAATCCGATGCCGCGGCGGAGCTGCCGACCGCCGCGCCGCCGGCCGGAGACGGCTCGTTCGACCCGCGCGATCTCAGCCAGTCCGAAGTGCGGCTGCTGCAGGCGCTGTCGGAACGGCGCAAGCAGCTCGACGCCCGGGAAAACAGCCTCAACCAGCGCGAGGCGCTGCTCAAGGCCGCGGAGCAGCAGCTGGTCGACAAGCAGGCGGATTTCGTCGCGATGCGGGCCGAGGTCAAAAGCCTGCTCGGCCAGCTTGACGAGCAGGAGAAAAAACGGATCAGCAGCCTGGTAAAGCTTTATGAAACCATGAAGCCCAAGGATGCGGCCAAAATCCTTAACGACCTCGAATTGCCGGTCCTGCTCAGCGTCGTCGAGCGGATGAAGGTCCGGCGGCTGGCGCCGGTTCTGGCCGATATGGACCCGCAGAAGGCCCGCGCCATCACGCGCGCCATGGCCACCAACGAAAAGGCCCGGAAATCCTTGTCGGACCGCATGAAAGACAGCGTCGCCGAACGCAAGTAGCCATATTTCCTCGCAAATTTACCAAGATTTAACGGAAACAGGGTTGTATTCCGCGCGTAGTAGGGGGGCGGCGCGACTTCCTCAGCCGCGACTGACTGCGAGGAGATTTGGTTCATGGCCGTTGATTTGAATATGCCGGTTCTGATCGTGGACGATTACAAGACCATGCTCAGAATTATTCGCAATCTGTTGAAGCAGATCGGCTTTAACAATGTTGACGAAGCGACGGATGGTAAAGCCGCGCTGGAAAAGATGCAGCAGCGCAAGTACGGGCTGGTGATTTCCGACTGGAACATGGAGCCGATGACGGGCCTGGAGCTTCTGAAGGAAGTTCGCGCGGACGAGAAGCTGCGTCCGACCCCGTTCATCATGATTACGGCGGAAAGCAAGACCGAGAACGTCATCGCCGCGAAGCAAGCCGGCGTGAACAACTACATCGTCAAACCTTTCAACGCCGCAACGCTGAAGACGAAGCTCACGAGTGTCCTCGGCGATTTCTGATTGGAACTGGCATGTCGCGCTCGGTAAACCCCGAGCTCATGGGCTGTCTTGAGAATCTCAAGGCGGAGGGAGACCGGAAACTTTCCGCCCGGGAGCTCGCAGAAATCATCGGCGATGTGGCCAGCACGCTGACAGCCGACCTTGGCCCGACGACTTCCATCACCGAGGCGCCCGCGGCGGGCGGTGCTCCGGACGCCATGCACCAAGTCGTTGCTGCGGCGCTCGAGGCGCTGCGTACGATCGGCGATCCGGAGAAGGAAGACGGGCGGTTCGCCGAGCTGTGCAGCGAGATGGACGAGATCCGCTCGGCGACCCAGGAGGCCGCGGCGCGGTTCCTCTCGGTCGCCGAGCGGATCGAGGACATCGCTGGGCATCCGGACCTGGACAGCGGCGATCAAAGCGATCTGTACCGTCTCGCGACGGATATCTACGAGGCATCCGGCTTTCAGGATATCACCGGCCAGCGCCTTACCCACATGGCCCAGACGCTGAAGCAGGTTGAGCTTCAGATCGCGAGCGCCGAGGCGGTGCTGGGCGACAAGAACGCCGTGCAGGCCGCCGAGACGTTGGCGGATACGGTCGAAAAGACCGAAGCGCGTAAAATGGAATATATCTTGCACGGCCCGCAGGAGGCCGGGAAAGCGAATACTCAAGAGGAGATCGACAAGATCCTGGCAAGTTTTGATTAGCAATCATCCCTAATGAAGCAAATCAAGATTGAGCCTCGTCGCGACTCAGGAATAACTATATTTCTTAGTCTCTTCCTGTTATTACTTGCCTTCTTTATTTTGCTGAATTCGTTGGCCACGATCGAGGAAACGAAGTCCCGCAAGGTGCTGACGTCCGTCGCGGCGACCTTTCGCTCCGTGGTGGACAGCAACACCCACGAGGAAATCCTGATCTCGGAGTTGGGGCCGACGCCGGAAGCACAGGATGTCTTGGAGGCGCTGCAGCAGCTCTGGGTTACGGCGGTTCCGGTCATCAAGGTGGAAACGCTCACGCCGGGCCAGGTCATGCAGGTGACGATGCCCGTCAACGAGCTGTTCCTTGGTGGCCGCGCAGTGCTGCGTGGCGACCGGGAGGGCCTGTTCAATCGCACGGCGCTGCTGCTTGCGCTCAAGTCGAAGGGGGCGGTGACGGAAGCGGAGGTCGTCTTCGGCGTCAAGCGGGGCGAACACGCGTTGGCCGGCGCGGAGGGGAGCCTCGCAACGGCGCGCGCGGTCAAGATCGCCACGGCCTTGATTGCGCATGGGACGCCGGCGGACCGGCTGAGCGTCGGCGTGAGCGACGGCGACCCGAAGATGCTGCGCATCGTTTTCGAAATCCGCGACGCCAAGCGCGCGCAGGTCACTTTCAAGAAAGAGAGTGCCCAATGAGCCTGCGGCGCCTTCGGGATCTTCAGAAGCAGCAGGGGTCGGACGCCTGGCTCGTGACTTTCGCGGACATCTCCGCGCTCATGCTGGCGTTCTTCGTCATGCTCTTTTCCATGTCGTCGCTCAAGCTCGACAAATGGCAGGCGGTCGTGTCGCGCATGACCAAGGGCGAGCCGGCGCAGGTGCAGCTGCGGCCCAAGCCGACCTCCCAATACAGCGTGCCGACGATCGATATCCCGCCGGCGCTGCCGCTCGGCTACCTGTCGCAGGTGCTGGACGAAAAGCTCAAGCCGCAGGTGGATTCCGGCGAGGTGGTGATTCAGCCGCTCGACAAAATGCTGGTCATTTCGCTGCCGTCGGACATGCTTTTCCTGCCGGACAAGGCGGTCCTGACTCCGCGCGCTAGGAAGGCCCTGTTCGGCGTCGCCAGCGCGCTGGCCCAGATCGGCAACCAGGTCGATGTCCAGGGGCACACCGCGCCGGCCGCTTCGCCGAAGACCGGGATCGGCTGGAAATGGCGGCTCTCGCTCGAGCGGGCGGCGGCGGTCGCCGACGAGCTCAAGCGCATCGGCTATCAGGGCAATCCCACCATCCTGGGCCTGGCGGACTCGCGTTACGCGTTCCTCGACAAATCAATTCCGGAGGCCAAGCGGCTCACGCTCGCCCGGCGCGTCGATCTGGTGGTCCATCCGACCGAGGGTGGGCCGTGAGCGCGCGTGCCCTCGCGATGCTGCGCGGCCTCCTGGCGCTGGCGTTGCTGCTGGGCTTCGGCCGTCCGGGCGCCGCTGCCGACGCGGTCGGCATTCGCGCGTCCGAGCATCCCGGATACGCGCGGGTCGTCTTCGATTGGCCCGAGCCCGTCGCTTTCACGGTGGCGACGCGGGGCCGCAGCCTCTGGGTCCGGTTCGATCATGCGCTCAGCGCCGATCCGAGGGATATCGTCCGGCGGCTGCCGCGCTATGTGGCCGGCGCGCGCCTTGCGGGCGACGGGAAGGGCGTGGACCTCGTCCTGACCAAACCATTCCGGCTCGAATCCTTCGCGCATGGCAACGCGGTCGCGTTCGACCTTCGCCCGATCGGCGGCGCGGCCGACGCGGGATCGGATATCCGCGGTGCCCGTTTCACGGATGTCGCGCGCGCCGCCGACAGCGCGCCGCCCGTGCTGCCGGTGCGCGTCGGCAATCACGGCAAGTATCTTCGCCTCGTGTTCGACTGGGCGAAACCGGTCGCCTATTCGGTCGAGGAAACGAAGACGTCCGTGCGGCTGCGTTTTGCCCGCGCCGCATCCGTCGATGTGAACGCCTTGCGTAAGCGGTTGCCGGCCGATTTTTCCGGCACGGCGGTGAAGTCGGAGTCCGGCGCGCTGACGCTGACCTTCCCCCGGCCGGCGGATCGGCACGTCCGCCACTTCAAGGTCGGCGCCAAGGTGGTGCTGGACTTCGTGCGGGGTGCCTCGGTCACCAAAAATGTCGCCGATAAGGCCGCGCCCAAGAGCCGCACGGCCGCGAAGACGGCGCCGCCGGCGCAGCAAGCCGCCAAACAGGCCGACAAAACGCAGACCGATAAAAAGACTGAGAACAAGCCCGAGAAGAAGCCCGAGAAGAAGCCCGAAGCGCAACCCGACAAGAAACCGG
>CAZPFL010000006.1:0-11125 GCA_964585785.1 uncultured Rhodospirillaceae bacterium | reverse complement strand
AAGCCCGAGAAGAAGCCCGAGAAGAAGCCCGAAGCGCAACCCGACAAGAAACCGGAAAAGAGCGCCAAGACGGAAAACGAGCCGCCGCCCCCGGCGGCGGCGCCGGTGCCGAAGGTCCAGGAAGAGGCGCTCTCCAAAACACCTTCGCCCGGCGACAAGCCGGCCGAGGGTGACTCCGCGGCCGCCGGCGCGCCGGATGGCAAGCAGGCTTCGCCCGACGACGCCGCGAAAGCGAAAGCGCCGGCTGGTGCGAAAAAAGCCGTCAGCCTGGTCTTCGAATGGCCCGAACCGGTGGGCGCCGCCGTCTTCCGGCGCGAGCCCTATGTCTGGGTGGTGTTCGACAAGCGGGCGGAGCTCAACCTTGCTGCGCTCAGAACCGCGGGTGCCGACGTGGTCACGATGATCGAGCAGCTGCCCGTCGGCAGCGGCACGGTCGTGCGCATGATCCCGAAAGAAGGGCTCAGCCCGCATGTCACCCGCGAGGGATCGAACTGGATCGTCCACTTTGAGCCGGGCCCGATCTCGCCGCAGGTGCCGATCGCTCTGCGTATCCGACCGGAAGCGGACCAGGGCACGCAGCTCGAGCTGCCGGTCTCCGAGTTCGGCCAGATCATCCGCATCCCCGACCCGGACGTCGGCGACATGATCTATGCCGCGACGGTGCGGGCCGTCGGTCATGGCATCGCCGGGGTCCGCCGCTATCCGGAGTTCGAGCTGCTGCCGTCGGCGCAGGGCGTCGGCTTGGAGCCGCTCAGTGACGATATCGACTTCCGCAACGCGGGCGACCGCGGCCTCGTCATCTCGGCGCCGGGTGGGCTTCATATCACTGCCGTCAATCAGAATTCCGCGAAGACAGGAAGCTATCTCGGGCCACGCGTCTTCAATCTGACCAACTGGTGGGGGCCGAAGGACGAGTATTTCATTCCGGCGCGCCAGGCGATGTTTGCGGACGTGATCGCGGCCAAGCCCGAGCGGCTCGACGATGCCCGGCTCGATATCGCGCGCTTCTATTTCGCCCGCGGCTTCGGCCCGGAGGCGCTGGGCGTGCTGCGCACGATCGAATATCACAACCAGGATATGGCCTCCCAGCCGGAATTCCGTGCCCTGAAAGGGGCGGTGCTGGTGCTCATGAACCGCCCGTACGAAGCCCGTAAGGACTTACTGGATCCGAACCTCGATCAGTATCAGGAAATCGAATTGTGGCGCGGCTCGATGTTCCTGGAAAGCGGCGAGCCCAAGAAGGCGGCCGCGCATTTCCGCGCCGGCGAGCCCGCCTTGGCGATCTATCCCGATCCGATCCGATCGCGGCTCGCGATCCAGCTCGTGGAAGCGAGCCTCGCGGACCTCGACGTCGAGACGGCCGCGCGCTGGCTCGACCAGCTGTCGCATGAGGGGGATAAGCTGCCGCGCGATATCGCCGCGCGCGTGCTCTACGACCGGGGCGTGCTCGCCAGGGACAACCGTAAGCTGGACGATGCCGTGAAGCTCTGGACGAAGGCGACGGAAGGCAAGGACCGCTGGGCCGCGGCGCATGCGGAATACGCCTTGGTCGACCTCGGGCTGCAGCAGGATACAATGAAGCCTGACGAAGCGATTAAGCGGCTGGATCGTCTGCGCTTTGAATGGCGGGGCGACGATCTCGAGCTGAATGTGCTGGAGCGTCTCGGCAAGCTCTATCTCGCCAAGAACGAATACCGCAAGGGCCTCACGACGCTGCGGACCGCCGTCACCTATTTCCCGGAGAAGAAGCGGACAAAGGAAATCGCCAAGACGATGACCGACGCCTTCCGGAAGTTGCACCTGGCCGGCGAGGCCGACCGGCTGCCGCCGCTCAAGGCGCTGGCGCTCTATGACGACTTCCGCGAGCTGACGCCGGCCGGCCCCGAAGGCGACCTCATGATCCAGCGCCTGGCCGACCGGCTGGTTGCCGTCGATCTGCTCGACCGCGCCGCGAGCTTGCTCGCCCACCAGGTGCGCTACCGCCTGAAGGGCGAGGAGCGCGCGCGAGTCGGCGCCAAGCTTGCCGTGATCCTGCTGCTCGACCGGAATCCGAAGGGCGCGCTCGCGGCCCTGCGCAACAGCTTCGAGCCGAACCTTCCCTACAATCTCGAGGACGACCGGCGGCGCATCAGGGCCAAGGCGACGATGGAGCTCGGCCGTTACGAGGATGCGATCGCGCTATTGGCGGGCGACGTCAGCCGCGAGGCCGACCTTCTGCGCGCCAGCATTTACTGGAGCACGAAGGACTACGGCGAGGCCGCGAAAGTCCTGCAGCGGCTGGCCGGCGATCCATTGGAAGACGGCACCTATCCGGATAACCAAGCGCGCTACATTCTCAATTGGGCGGTCGCCTTGCGCCTCAAGCGCGACGAAGACGGGATCAAGATGTTGCGCCAGCTTTACGGTCCCGGCATGGCAAAGAGCAAGCTCGCCGACGCCTTCGCCTATATCACGAGCGCCGAGCCCGACAGCGTCCGGAACATCGAGGAGATGTCCAAGCGCATCGCGCAGACCGACAAGTTCGACGGCTTCCTCAAGGAATACCGTGACCGCCTGATGACCCCGCTCGCGACTGCGTCCAAGAAGGACGGTACGGACAAGGGCAAAGCGCCGGCGGAGGCCGGCCAGCAACAGCCGCCGGCCGCGGTTACCAACCCGGCGCCGCCGCAGTCGGGCCCGGCGGCCATCCCGCCGCCACCGCCGCCGCCGCAAGGCTAGCGCGTTTCGTTCTTCTTCCAGCCTGAGAGGCGGGTCGGTCGCCGCGCGCGGTCAGCTCGGGCCGAAGCTTTGCACCAGGCTGCCGGCGACGAGATACCAGCCGTCCACCAGCACGAAGAAAATCAATTTGAAGGGCAGGGAGATCATCACCGGCGGCAGCATCATCATGCCCATGGACATGAGCACCGACGCGACCACCATGTCGATGATGAGGAAGGGGACGAACAAGAGGAAGCCGATCTCGAAAGCGCGGCGCAGCTCCGAGATCATGAATGCCGGGATGAGGGCCTGCAGCGGCGTCTTGTCGGGCGAATCGATATTGTCCACCTTCGCCATGTTGAGGAAGAGGTTGAGATCCTTCGGGCGGACATGCTCGAGCATGAAAGTGCGCACTGGGGCGACGCTTCGCTCGAGCGCCTGCTGCTCGGTTATCTGTTGGGCGATCAGCGGCGCGATGCCGTTTTGATAGGACGCCTCGAGCGTCGGCTGCATGATGAACAGCGTCATGAACAGCGCCAGGCTGATGACGACCGCGTTGGGTGGCGTACCCTGCGTGCCGAGCGCGGTCCGCAGCAGCGACAGCACGATGACGATGCGGACGAAGGACGTCACCATGACGAGGATCGACGGCGCGAGCGTGAGAATGGTGAGAAGCGCGACCAGCTGAACGATGCGGCCGGTGGCTTCCCCGCCGGTTCCGAAATCCAAGGTCACGTTCTGCGCGCCCGCGGCGCTGGAGAGCAGCACGGAAACGACGAAGGCCAGGACCGGCGCCAGCACGCGAAGCGTGGTGGCGAGGCGCACGCGGCCCATCACGACCGTGACTCTCCCGATGATCGAAGCACGCTCTGGAAACTGCCGCCTTGTCCGCCGGGCGGCTGTTGCGCGGGCGCGATGTTGCTTTCGATCAGGAGGTCGGTCGTGTTGCCGAGCAGGATGAGATGCTCGGTGTCGTCGCGGCGGACCAGCACGAGGCGCCGCCGGGCGTCGAGCGAGGTGACCTCGATGACGGCCAAACGCTTTTGCGCCTGCCGTCCCTTGGTGCGAAAGGCGGGCGAGATCCGCACGGCGCCGAGACCGAAGCGGCGCAACATGAATGCCAGCAGTCCTATGAGGCCAAGGACAAAAAGCAACGCCAGAAGAAATCTGACGTATTCAAGATCCACGACTTAACCATCTCCCCGGTACGACGCATGTCCCCGCGCGAAGGGGCGAGCGCCGTCGCGAACCAACCTGTGTTACGAGCCGGACCGTTCCGCCGCGATCGGCTGGCCTTCCGAGCCTTCACCGGCCTCGAGCTCGGCGATTTTCGCCTGCACGTCGCTGGCAAAGCTCTTGAAGTCCGTCAGCAGCTCGACGAGCGTCGGCCGCAGTTCGACCGCATCCTCGGGCGGCAGGTCGGTGATCGAGCTCATAAGCTCACGCAATTTCCCCGGGATCTCGCCGATATCGACGAGCTGGTTGCGCGCGAGCGCGCTGCGGGCCATCGTGATCATCTCGGCCACGACCGTCAGTTCGCCGCTAATGGCGTCTTTTGTCATCATGAGCTGGGTACCTCCGGAGCCTTGGTGCCGTTCGCGGCATAGACGTAGCGCAGGATCTCGGCAACGGCGATAAAGGCCTCTACCGGGATTTCTTCATCGAGATCGACGGCGGCAAGAATTTCGGCAAGGTCCGCGTCCTCGCGCACCTTGATGCCGTGGGCGAAGGCAACTTCGAGAATCTTTTCGGCGATCCACCCGCGTCCCGACGCGACCACCTTGGGCGCCGAGCCCTCGTCGACGGGCTGATAGCGAATGGCGACCGCCGTGCGGTCGGAATCCCCCTTCGCTGTCGTGTCTTTTGCTATCGCTCTTGCCCCTTGCTCCGCATGGACCGTGTCCCCTGAGAACGCGGATTGGCCCTATACGAAAGCCGTGTGCTTGATCTCGACGTCGCAAACGCAAACGACGACGCCAAAACAATTGAAGTGCTGCGGACATGCGGCAAAAACATTCGCCACCCGGCAACACTGTGAATCCTCTCCTCGGGGAAAATTATGCGCAGCTTTTATTCAGATATCCAGCGAAAACCATCGACGAAAAATAAATAGACAATATTCCGTCTCGCGAATCGACAGTGAAGATTTCTCCAATATTTCGGATATTGGTTTACATATTAAGATTTTACCGTTAACTTGCGCTCAAATTGAGAATAGGCCCTGCGCGATAGGGGCGCGGTTCTTCCCGGCGGGATGACTCGCAACCGGTCTCGAAACGGGCAGTGGCACGTGTGATGCACGCGAATCGGCAGGATAGCCGGCAAGAAGTGCCGGCTCGATTCGCAGCGGATGGGGAAGGTAGATATGGACCTGAGCAAGCTTCCGCTTTTTCGCATGATGTCGGAAAAGATGAAGTGGCTGTCGTCGCGCCAGGGCGTGCTGTCGCAGAACATCGCCAACGCCGACACGCCGAAATACCGCCCGCAGGATCTCAAGCAGATCGATTTCAGCAAGCCGGACGAGAACTCGCCCTTCCATGTCGCGCTCGAGCGGACGAACGCGGCGCATCTTTCCGGCATCGGCGCCTCGCAGGACTTCCAGTCGGGCAAGGACAAGAACCCGTACGAGACGCTGCCGACCGGCAATGCCGTGGTGCTGGAAGAGCAATTGATGAAGGTCGCGCAGAATCAGCATGACTACGAGCTGATGACCCAGCTCTACCACAAGCAGATGCAGATGTTTCACATCGCGCTCGGCCAGAACACGCAGTAACGGGGCCGCATCATGGATATTGAGAAGAGCCTGATCCTTTCCGCGGCCGGCATGAAGGCGCAGGGCGAGCGCCTGCGCGTGATCGCCGAGAACCTGGCAAACAGCGATTCCACCGCGTCGACGCCGGGCGGCGATCCCTATCGCCGCAAGGTCATCAGCTTCCAGGACGTGCTCGACCGGAAGCTCGGCATGAAGGTGGTCAAGGCCGACCCCGTCCGCGACGACCCGTCGGACTTCCCGATGAAATACGACCCGTCGCAACCGGGGGCGAACAAGGACGGCTACGTGAAGATGCCGAACGTGAACGCGCTGATTGAGCTGATGGATATGCGCGAAGCGCAGCGCAGCTACGAAGCGAACCTCAATATGATCGAAGTCAGCAAATCGATGTTGAGCCGTACGCTGGAGCTGTTGCGCTAGCGGCGGACGTATCGAGGCATACCAGAAAGGTAGGGGACGACAATGATCAATCCGGCCGATGCGATAAGAGCATTCAAGCAAGCCGCCAGCCTGGGCAGCGACGGCATGGAGGCGCGCGACAAGCCGCAATCGACGTTTCTCGATATGGTCGGGAAGCTGGCGGAAAACTCGATCGACTCCGGCAAGAAGGCGGAGGCGCTGAGCGAAAAGGCCGTCGTCGGGAAGGCCGACCTGATGGACGTGGTGCAGGCGGTCTCCAACGCGGAGCTGACGCTGCAGACGGTCGTCGCCGTCCGCGACCGCGTGGTGAACGCCTATCAGGAAATCATGCGGATGCCGATCTGACGCGACGCGGCGCGTTGTTGCATTGACCGGATTTCACGCGAGGAGGTGGGGGACGTGAACGAAGCGCAGGTCATGGATTTCGCACGCGAGGCGGTCTTCACGATGTTGAAGGTGGCGACCCCGATCATGGTCGTCGGCATGATCGTCGGCTTGGCGATCTCGTTGTTTCAGGCGCTGACGTCGATCCAGGAAATGACGCTGACCTTCGTGCCGAAGATCCTGATTGTCTTCACCTCGCTCCTGATTCTGCTGCCTTACATGTTCGAGGTGATGCAGCACTTCATGGAATCGGTGGCCGACCGCATTGTCGGCATCGGCTGACGGTAGATGCCGCTCAGTCTGCAGAGCCTTCTACCGGCTGAGACCTTTTCATACCTGCTGGTATTTTCCCGCATTGGAGCGACCATTTCCCTGATGCCCGGCTTCGGCGAAAGTTACGTGTCGCCGCGCATCCGCCTCATGCTGGGGCTGGTGATCACGGTGCTGCTGACGCCGGTCGTGCAGAACAAGCTGCCGGCGCTGCCGGGCTCGCCGATCAGCCTGGCCCTGCTTGTCGGCGGCGAAGCGGTGATCGGGTTCTTCATGGGAAGCGTCGCCCGCCTGCTTCTGTCGGCGCTGGCGACGGGCGGCGCCATTCTGGCCTTTCTCAGCGGCCTCGCCAATGCACAGCTGTTCAATCCCCTCATATCGGACCAGGGCGCGTTGCCGGGCGTCTTCCTGTCCGTGATGGGACTGCTGCTGATCTTCGTCACCGACCTCCATCACATGATGCTCATGTCGCTGCTGGACAGCTATATGGTCTTTCCGCCGGGCGGGCCGCTGCCGCTCGGTGATTTCGCCAATGTCATGGCGCAGATGCTGGCGGAGAGCTTCCGGATCGGGCTGGAGATCGCCTCGCCCTTCCTGATGTACGGCCTGGTTTTCTACGCCGGCATGGGCCTGCTGGCCCGGATGATGGCGCAGCTGCCGATCTTCTTCGTGGCGCTGCCGATCCAGATCATGCTCGGCCTGTTTACCATGCTGCTGACCCTGCCGGCCGCGCTTTTGTGGTTTCTTAACTATTATCAAACGACATTTACCCGAATTCTGCTCCCCAGCTGATCATTGAGGTCGCGCGAAGGCCGCGCGAGACGCGCCCATGTCTGAACAAACAGACGACGCACAAAAAACAGAAGACCCGACGCAAAAGAAGCTGGACGAGGCGCGCAGCCACGGCCAGGTCGCGATCAGCCGTGAGATCAATACCTGGCTGATGCTCGCCGTCGGCACGCTGGTCATCGCCATGATGCTGCCGGCGATGATGACCCAGCTGCGCGTGGCGCTGCTGCCCTATATCGAATCGCCGCAGCTCTTCTCCCTCGACATCGGCGCCATGGTTCACCTGATCGACCGGACGCTGCTCAAGGTGTTCCTGGTCATCTTCCTGCCGCTGCTGTTCTTCTTCGTGATCGCGCTGGCCGGGCCGATCCTCCAGAACGGGCTGGTCTTCTCCCCGAAGGCCCTCGAGGTAAAGTGGGATAAGTTCAATCCGGCGAGCGGCGTCAAGCGCTTGTTCTCGCTGCGGCAGCTGGTCGAGCTTCCGAAAGGCGTCGTCAAGCTGGCGATCGTCGGCGGGGTCGGGATCATGGCGCTCATGCCGGCGTTCTTCTCGCTCGACATCGTGCCGTCCTTCGCGCTGCCGGACTTTCTCGACGCGCTCTATAAGCTGATTCTCAAGATGCTGGTCGCGACGCTGGCGGCGTTTTTCGTGATCGCGGTTCTCGACCTCGTTTTCCAGCGCTTCCAGCACCTCAAACAGCTCCGCATGAGCCGCCAGGAGCTGCGCGACGAGTTCAAGCAATCGGAAGGCGACCCGGCGGTGCGGCAAAGGCTGCGCCAGGTCCGCCAGGACCGCGCCCGGGCGCGCATGATCCAGGCCGTGCCCGATGCCGATGTCGTGGTGACCAACCCGACCCATTTCGCGGTTGCCCTGAAATACGAGCCGGAAGCGATGGGCGCCCCGCGGCTGATCGCCAAGGGCGCAGACCTGATCGCCTTGAAGATACGCGAGGTCGCCGAGGAGCACGGCATCGCCATCGTCGAGAATCCGCCGCTCGCGCGCGCGCTCTACGCCACGGTCGACCTTGATGAAGAAGTGCCGGCGGAGCACTATCAGGCGGTAGCCGAGGTTATCAGCTACGTGTGGAATATCGAAGGCCGCAAGATGCCCAAGGAGGCCGGTGTTGCCCGATGACCAGCGCAAGACCGTGACCCCGGGAGGCGGCCGCGGCAAGGGCGGGGGACCGCCTGCGCCGGCCGTGCCCGCGCCGGCCGAGCGGTACGACATGCCGCCGATCGCGGTCGCCAGCGGCGGCCGCTTCTTCCTGCTCGTGCTCTTCGTCGGGGTCGCCTTCGGCGTTCTTTACTATCTCGAGCAGACCATCGGCTTTCCCGCCGAGGCCCGCGTCGCGATCTACGCGACGGTGGGCATGCTGGGCGCGATCGCGCTGATCCTGATCTGGGGCGCGCTGCGCGGGCAGCGCCGCATGGCGCAGTCGATCGTCGAGCGCATCGGCACGGTCACCGGGGCCGGCATCGCGATCGAGGAGGCGGAAGGGCGCCTCACCTATATCAACGGTCCTTTCCTCGAATTCCTCGGGCTCTGCGGCGCGGAGACGCGGGAGGAGGAAGGCCTCTGGACCATGTACGTCTTCCGCACCCAGAACGAGGCGGCGCGGACCTTCAAGAAGCTGCGCGCGGATGCGCTCAAGGCGGTCGCCAGCCGCGAGATCATCCAGCTGCCGCGGAGCGGCCGCGACCCGCTGCGGCTCGTGCTGGGCGCGGCGCCCGGCAATCCCGGCGAAGTGATCTGGACCAGCCAGGGGCTGACGACCTATCGCCGCGAGGAAGCGCTGTCCGCCGAGCTCGCCGGCCTGCGCAATCAGCTCGAGACCGTGCCGGTCGGCATGGCGGTGCTCGACTCCCAGGGCCGCGTGGTCGAATGCAACCCGGCCTGTCGCGACCTGCTGGTCTGTGACGATCCGATCAACCAGCCGATCGTCGAGTTCGTCCGACCAACCGACCGCGCCGCTTTGGCCCAGCGCCTGTCGGGCATGCTCGACGACGCGCAGATGGCGGTGCCGATCGACGTCGAGATCGAAGGGACGGGCCATCGCGTCGTCTCGATGTATTTCTCGCGCCGCCCCGCCGAGACCGAGACCGAAGCGCATGGGCCCGGCGGCCTCGCGCTGCACATGATCGACACGACCGAGAAGAAGAAACTGGAGATACAGTTCTCCCAGTCGCAGAAGATGCAGGCGGTCGGCCAGCTCGCCGGCGGCATCGCGCACGACTTCAACAATCTCCTGACGGCGATGATCGGCTTCTGCGACCTGCTGCTGCAGCGCTACCAGCCCGGCGAGCAGAGCTTCTCCGACATCATGCAGATCAAGCAGAACGCCAACCGCGGCGCGCGCCTGGTGCGCCAGTTGCTGGCCTTCTCGCGCCAGCAGACGCTGCAGCCGCGCGTGCTCGACGTCACCGACGTGCTGACCGAGCTGTCCAGCCTGCTGCATCGCCTGCTCGGCGAATCGATCGAGCTCAAATTCGTGCACGGTCGCGACCTCGGCAAGGTCAGGGTCGACCAGGGGCAGCTGGAACAGGTCATCATCAACCTCGCGGTCAACGCGCGGGACGCGATGCCGCGCGGCGGCAAGCTGATTATCGGCACGCGCAACTGCAGCCTGTTGTCCGAGATCGACCGTGCGCATGCCGAGATCATGCCGGCCGGCGACTATGTCATGGTCACCGTCACGGACACGGGCATCGGCATGGCGCAGCAGGTTCTCGACCGCATCTTCGATCCCTTCTTCACGACCAAGGAGGTCGGCTCGGGCACCGGGCTCGGGCTGGCGACCGTCTACGGCATCATCAAGCAGACCGGCGGCTTCATCTTCGCCGACAGCGAGGGCGAGGGTAAGGGCGCGGTCTTCACCATCTATCTGCAGCGCTACGACGGGAAGGAAGAGCGGACGAGCGCCCGCGCGCCTGTCGAGCGGCCGCCCGCGGCCAAGGACCTGACCGGCGGCGGCATGATCATGCTGGTCGAGGACGAGGACCCGGTGCGCATGTTCGGCGCCCGCGCGCTGCGCAGCAAGGGCTACGAGGTGATCGAGGCGCGCAACGGCGAGCAGGCGATCGAGCTCTTGAACGATACGCCGATCGACCTCCTGATCACCGACATGGTGATGCCCAAGGCCGACGGCGCTGCGGTCGTCGCCGCCGCGCGCAAGAAGATGCCGGGTGTGCCGGTCATTTGCATCTCGGGCTACGCCCAGGAGTCGGTGATCCGCGAGGTCGAGAGCCTCGACAACGTCAACTTCCTCGCCAAGCCCTTCAGCCTTCGCCAGCTCGCCGGCAAGGTGAAGGAAGTGCTGGAGAAGCAGCCCTCGGCTTAGGCTTCCCGATTGCCTCCGTTCCGCCCTAGCCTCACGCCGCCGGCGGTGTCCAGGTCGTGTCCGGGTCCATGGGATAGACCGGGCGCGGCAGCTTCTTCCACGGGAAGTTCGCCAGATTGGGCGAGGTCAGGCCGGGCACGTCGATCTCGAAGATGCGCTCGGGCGGAAAGATATGCTGGAAGCCCGCCCGGAAATGCCCGCGCGATTTGACCACCGTGCTGCGCGCCTTGGCCGCGTCCAGGCCGAAATGCAGGAAATAGTCGTTGCTGAGGCATTGCTGGCGGATCGAGATGACGATGATCCGTACGTCGCCCCCGTTTTCGCGAATCCGCAGCAGGCAGGCGCGGCCGAGCTGCACGGTGCGGCCCTTGACCATGCCGAGGCTGCCGACGAACTGCCCGTCCGACAGCTTCTCCACCACCGCCTCGGCGGTGAAGGGGAGGGAGAACTGGTC
>CAZPFL010000005.1:0-55856 GCA_964585785.1 uncultured Rhodospirillaceae bacterium | reverse complement strand
TTCTGCATCGGGAAGTAGGAGTCGGGGAGCAGAACGGCATCGGGCGATGTTTCACGTGAAACGCTCGATCCACGATGACCCGGCTGCCGCGTCCGTCCTTTGACTTCCGGGGGCCGCGACCCTAAATTCCGCGCCATGACAGCAGGAGCTGGGACGGCAAGCTGGGACGTTATCGTCGTCGGCGGTGGACACGCGGGCTGCGAAGCGGCGGCCGCGGCTGCCCGCGTCGGCGCCCGGACCCTGCTGATCACCCACAAGCTGGAGACCATCGGCGAGATGTCCTGCAATCCCGCGATCGGCGGGCTGGCAAAGGGACATCTCGTCCGCGAGATCGATGCGCTGGACGGCGTGATGGGCCGGGTGATCGATCGCGCCGGCATTCAGTTCCGTATGCTGAACCGGAGCAAAGGCCCGGCCGTGCGTGGCCCGCGCGCCCAGGCCGACCGGAAGCTTTATCGGGCGGCTATGCAGGCCGCGCTTCGGGAGCAGGAAAATCTCGCTATCCTGGCGGCATCGGTCGAGGAGCTGACCCTCTCCCCGGATGGCCGCGTCACCGGGGTGGTCACCGGCGATGGCCGGCGCCTGGGCGCGGGGCGGGTGGTTCTGACAACCGGCACCTTCCTGCGGGGGCTCATTCATATTGGGACCGAACGCGTGCCGGCCGGGCGGGTGGGCGAGGCGGCGGCCTATGGGATTTCGGCGACGCTTGAACGCTTCGGCTTTACCCTTAGCCGGCTCAAGACCGGGACGCCGCCCCGTCTGGACGGCCGGACGATCGACTGGCAAGGCCTGGACCAGCAGCCGGGCGATACGCCGCCGGTGCCATTCTCTTATATGACGGATCGGATCGAAACCCCGCAGGTCCCGTGCCATATCACCTATACGAATGAAGCCGGACATTCGGTGATCCGCGAGAATCTCGATCGGGCGCCGGTCTTCTCGGGTCAAATTGCGGGCCGTGGGCCGCGTTACTGCCCGTCGATCGAGGATAAGGTGGTGCGCTTCGCGGACAAGACCCGGCACCAGATCTTTCTCGAGCCGGAGGGGCTGGACGACCACACGGTCTATCCGAACGGGATCTCGACCTCGTTGCCTCGGGATGTGCAGGCGGCGCTACTGGCGACCATCCCCGGCCTGGAGCGCGCTTCGATGATTCGCCCGGGCTACGCCATCGAATACGATTTCGTCGATCCGCGAGAGCTCAAGCCGACGCTCGAGACCCGGCGTATCCCGGGGCTGTATTTCGCCGGGCAGATCAACGGTACCACGGGCTATGAAGAGGCGGCCGCCCAGGGGCTGATGGCCGGTCTGAATGCGGCACGTGCGGCCGGCGATGCGGCGCCGCTGGTCTTGGACCGTGCGGACGCCTATATCGGCGTGCTGATCGACGACCTGGTGACCAAGGGGACGAATGAGCCCTATCGCATGTTCACCTCACGCGCCGAATACCGGCTCAAGCTCCGTGCGGACAATGCGGATCAGCGGCTCACGCCGATTGGCGAGGCCGTTGACTGCATCTCCAGTAGACGGCGCCGGATCTGGCGGGAAAAGCACCGTGCCTTAAAGGCGGCACGTGCCCTGGCGGGCGATTTACGTGCGACGCCGCAACAGCTCGCGGCGCAGGGGATCCGGGTCAGCCAGGACGGCGTGGTCCGAAGCGCGATCGAGCTCCTGGCGTTTCCAGGGATCGGCCTGCACGAACTGGCGCCGATCTGGCCGGCGCTTGGCGCAATTGAGCCCGACGTCGGCGAGCAGCTTGAAATCGATGCGCTCTACGCCGGCTATATCGAACGCCAGGACGCGGATATCCGGGCCTACCGCCGGGACGAAGCGCTGCGTCTGCCGGCGGACCTGGATTACGCCGCTGTCGGCAGCCTTTCGGCCGAGGTGCGGGAAAAGCTCGCGGCCCAGCGGCCGGAAACCCTCGGCGCCGCGTCCCGAATCTCGGGGGTCACGCCGGCGGCGCTCCTGGCCTTGCTGCGCCACGTCAAGCGCGACCAGCCCTCCCTTGAGCGCTGAGCCTCTGACCGCGGAGGCCTTCGCCGTCCGCTGCGATGTTTCACGTGAAACACTGAGCCGGCTTCGCCGCTATGACGCGCTCCTGCGGCGCTGGCAAAAGGCGATCAACCTGGTCAGCGCCGATTCCCTCACCGACGCGTGGCGCCGGCATTTCTGGGATTCCGCCCAGCTCTTGCCGCTCATTCCGGCGGGGACGCGCAGCCTGCTCGATGTCGGCAGCGGCGCGGGCTTTCCCGGCCTGGTGCTCGCCATTCTCGGTGTCGAGGGGGTGACGCTGGTCGAATCCGACGGCCGGAAATGCGCCTTTTTGCGGGAGGTGGCGCGGGAGACGGGCACCCGGGTCACGATCCTGGCGGACCGCCTGGAGCGGCTGGCCGATCGAATCCAGCCGCCCGATATAATTACTGCCCGTGCCGTCGCATCCTTGGATTTACTTTTGGATCGGATCAAATTATATATAACACCGAATACGGTTTGCCTCTTTCATAAAGGGCGTCGGGTGGACGTTGAAATTGCGCAAGCCCGCAAGCGATGGACGATGACGCTGGAAAAAATTCCAAGCGAGACGGACCCATCCGGTGTTATTCTAAAATTGGAAGGAATCGGTCGTGGATGATTTGCTGGAACGGGAGGTCGGCCAAATGGCAGCAGGTCCTAGGAAACGGCCACGGGTCGTTGCCGTCGCCAACCAGAAGGGCGGTGTCGGCAAGACGACGACGGCCGTCAACCTCGCCACGGCCTTGGCCGCGGTCCACAAGTCAGTGCTGGTCGTCGATTTCGACCCCCAGGGGAACGCCAGCACGGGGCTCGGCGTCGGCCGCGCCGTCCGCAAGATCACCTCGTACCATGTGCTGATGGACGGCGTGCCGCTGGAGCGGGCGGTGATGCCGACAAGCATTCCGGGCCTGTCGATCGTGCCGTCCTCGGTGCACCTGGCCGGCGCGGAGCTCGAGCTGGTCGAGCGCGATCAGAGAGAGTTCAGACTTAGAAATTCAATTTATGGGTGCGTGTCGGACTTCGACTATGTGTTGATCGACTGTCCGCCGTCGCTCAACCTGCTCACGCTGAATGCCCTTTGCGCCGCCGATGCGGTGCTGGTGCCGCTGCAGGTCGAATTCTATGCCCTGGAGGGGCTGAGCCATCTGGTCAGCACGATCGAGCGTGTCCGCCGCGCCTTCAACCCGTCGCTCGAGATCCTCGGCGTTGTCCTGACCATGTTCGACAAGCGCAACAACCTGTCGGAAATGGTCGCCGCGGACGTGCGCGCGCATTTCGGCGACAAGGTCTATCAGACGATCATTCCGCGCAACGTCCGCGTCTCGGAGGCGCCGTCCCACGGGAAACCAGTCCTTTTGTATGATTGGCGTTGCCCGGGCAGCCAGGCCTACATCCACCTTGCGAGCGAGATACTGAAGCGCGAAGGGGTGGCCGCCTGATGGTTGCCGTGGACGAAGGGAAACGGCGCGGTCTCGGCCGCGGCCTTTCGGCGCTGTTCGGCGAGGAAGGGGAGGTGCCGGAAAGCGGCGACGCGGCCGGTGACGGCCTCCGAACCGCGCCTGTCGGCCATCTCAGCCCCGGCCCCTACCAGCCGCGCAAGCAATTCGACGACGAGGCGCTCGAAGGGCTGGCGGCGTCGATCCGGGAAAAAGGCGTGCTCGAGCCGGTTCTCGTTCGCCCGGTACCGGGGCAGGAGGACCGCTACCAGATTATCGCGGGCGAACGGCGTTGGCGCGCCGCCCAGCGGGCGCAGCTGCACGAGATCCCCGTCATCGTGCGCGGCTTCAGCGATCTCGACGCGATGGAAATCGCGCTCGTCGAAAACCTGCACCGCGAGGATCTGAGCGCGCTTGAGGAAGCGGAAGCCTATCGCCGGCTGATCGATGAATTCGGCCATACCCAGGAGCGGCTGGCCCAGGCGATCAGCAAGAGCCGCAGCCATGTGGCGAATACGCTCCGCCTTCTCACCCTGCCCGAGCCGGTCAAGCAGCACATCCGCGACGGCACGCTGAGCGCCGGCCATGCGCGTGCGCTCCTGACCGCCGATGACCCGGAAGCGCTGGCTGACGAAGCCATCGCCAAAGGGCTCAACGTGCGGCAGACCGAACGTCTCGCGCAACGGGGCAGGCCGGGCACAACCGGTCGGCCGCGGGGCCGCCCGCCGAAAAAGGCGAAAGATCCCAACACCGCCGCCCTGGAACGCGACCTCGCGGCGATGATCGGCCTGAAGGTCTCGATCGAAGAGCATGGGGAAGGCGGCACGCTGGCGATTCACTACGAAACGCTGGAACAGCTCGACGACCTGCTGCAACGCCTTTCCGACGGAAACAGCTGACGCCAAGCCGGCGCTAATCGCGGCCGCGCTGACCCTGCCGCGCAAGCGCCGCGATTTGCATCAAGGCACGGCCGCACACCGCGCTTGCCGGCATGCCGGTGCGCTTGCATCCGATTTCCGCGGAAAGCGCGAGTTCGAGCGCCCGCTTGATGCGGTCGGAGCGCCAGCCTTGCGCCTGCCGCCGAAACTGCGTGGCGCGCTTGAAAAAAACCGGCGGTCGAAGCGCCTTGATCGCGTGCTCGGCCGAATCGCCCCGGCTCATCCGATCGACCGTCACCTGCAGCCGGAGCAGATGCCGCGACACCGCGCGCAGAATGGCGACCTCGGACTGCCCTTCTTGCAGGCTGCGCTCCATCGCCCGGTCGAGCCCGGCCATGTCGCCGTCGGTGACGGCGTAGCAGAGATCGTCCAGCGACAGCGCGGCGCTGTCGCCGACCACCGCCGCGGCGTCGTCCAGCTCGACCCGCTGACGACCGCGTGCGTAAAGCGCCAGTTTCTGCAGCTCCGAGCGGGTGATTCCCCGATCCGATCCAAGATTGGCCACGAGATAGGCGCTCGCCTCCGGCGAGACGTTAAGATGCTCCGCCGCCAGAGTTTCATGCACGACACGGTCGAGATCGCGTGCGTCGTCCGCGTAGCAGGGCACGGCGGCCGCGTCGTCGGCGTCTTCGCACAGCTTGCGGAGCGCCGAGCGCGGCCCGAGGTCGCCTGCCTGAAGGACGACGAGACTGTCGCCGGTGGGTTGCTGCATCATCGACTTGACCGCTGGAGCGATCGCGTCGCCGCAATCGCGAACACGGATCGCGCGCCGCCCCCCGGTAAGCGCGATCGCCGCCGCTTCGTCGGCGAGCAGGGCGGGATCCCGCACGACTGTCTCGGCCGCAAGCTCCGCCACGAGAAAGGGATCGGAAAGATCGGTGACGGCGGTGCGCATCAAGGCGTCCGAACGCTCGCGCACGAGCCCGGTGTCGGGCCCGTACACCAGCACGGTCCGAATCGCGGCCACGGGCTTGGCGATGAAGGCGTCGATCTTGTTGCCCGTCAGCTTCACGACGCCACGCTCAACCGCGGTGCAAATTCTGGAAATAGAGCCCCAGGCGCAGCTTTATCGACTCGCTGATCTCGCGTACCGCTCGGCGCGCGGCATCGTTTTCCGCGCTAATCGAGGCATACTGCGAATCGGCAATATTGTAGGAATTCACCGATAGTTCCGAGCCGGAATAAAGCACATTCTTTCCGGCAGCGGGCATCAGGCGGAAGTTGACCGAAACGGTCAGGCGCGCGCGCGTCGCTTCCTCGGTGATCTGGATGCCGGTGCGTTCCCGTTGAACGCTCATGTCGCATTCAAGCCGATAGCGCGGATTGGCGGGCGTGCCGTCCGGATTAAGACGTTGAACCAACAAGCTGTGCATCTGCTGACCCAGCCGGTCGAACTCCCGATCCGCCGCCCGGACGGTGGCAATCTTGACCCGCGCAAGATCGTCGGTCACGCCCGCGACGTTGGCAGTGTCCTTCATGTAAAGGGGATGAAAGCCGCAGGCCGTCAACGCTGCGGCGAAGAGCAGGGGAGCCAGTCGCCTATACGACCACATTGATCACCTTGTTGGGCACGACGATCACCTTTCGCGGCGCCCGCCCGCCCATGGCGCGCTGCACGTTCTCGAGCGCAAGCGCTTCGCTTTCCGCCTCGGCCTGCGCCGTATCCGGCGGAAGCATGATCTTTCCCCGCAGCTTGCCGTTGACCTGGACGGCAATGGTGACCGATTCGGCCGCGAGCATGGCTTCGTCGAAGTCCGGCCAAGGCGTTTCGGCAAGCAGATCCGAATGACCGAGCTGTTGCCACAGCTCCTCGGCCAGGTGCGGCATGATCGGGCCAATCAGCTGCGCGATCGCCTCGAGCCCGGCCCGCCGCGCCCAGGCGATGTCCGCGTCGTCGCCCTGCAGCGCCTCCAACTGGTTCGTCAACTCGCGAATGCGGGCGACCGCGCGGTTGAAGTGGAACTTGTCGAGATCCGCGCTGACATCCGCCACGGTTCGGTTGATCGCGCGCGCCGCTTTGTCCGCCACATTGCCGAGCGCTGCCGGCTGCGGCGTGCCGAGCGGCGCGATCGCTCCCGGACTCTCGGTAAACATGCGCCACAGTCGGTTGACATAGCGCCAGGCGCCTTCGATGCCCGCTTCCGTCCATTCGAGATCGCGTTCCGGCGGGCTGTCTGACAGCATGTAGATGCGCGCGGTATCGGCGCCGTAGGCGCCGATGATCGCTTCCGGATCGACCACGTTCTTCTTCGACTTGCTCATTTTCTCCGAGCGTCCGCGCACGACCGGATTGCCTGTCTTGGCGTCGACGAAAGAACCGCCGTCGCCGGCCTTAACCTCGGCGGGAAAGAGCCAGCGGCCCCGCGGGTCGCGATAGGTCTCGTGACAGACCATGCCTTGGGTGAACAGGCCGGCGAAAGGCTCGTCGAGACCGAGCTGACCGCAGCGCCGCAGCGCCCGCGCGAAGAAGCGGGAATACAGCAGGTGCAGGACGGCGTGTTCGATCCCACCGATATACTGATCAACCGGCATCCAATAGTCGACCGCGGCGCGCGCAAACGGCTGGTCGGCGTCTTGCGGCGAGCAATAGCGCAGGAAATACCAGGACGAATCGAAGAATGTGTCGCAGGTGTCGGTCTCACGCTCGGCCGCGCCGCCGCAGGTCGGACAGGCGACATTTTTCCATGTGGGATGGCGCGCGAGCGGATTGCCGGGCGCATCGAAGGTGACGTCGTCGGGGAGCAGCACCGGCAGATCTTTCACCGGCACGGGCACGACGCCGCAGCTCGGGCAATGGATCACGGGGATCGGGCACCCCCAATAGCGCTGGCGGGAAACACCCCAGTCGCGCAGCCGATAGGTAATCGCCGATTGGCCGTCGCCCTGCGCGGCCAACCGGTCGATGGCCGCGCGTTTCGCCGCGGGCACGTCGAGGCCGTTGAGAAAGTCCGAGTTGATGACGACGCCGTCTTCGACATAGGCGGTATCGCCGATCGTGAAGGTCGCCGGGTCGATGTCGCGCGGCGCGACAACGGGAACCACCGGCAGGCCATATTTCCGCGCGAAGTCGAGGTCGCGCTGATCGTGGCCGGGACAGCCGAAGATGGCGCCGGTGCCGTACTCCATGAGCACGAAATTCGCGACATAGACCGGCAGCTCCTTGCCCGCGACGAATGGATGAAGCGCCTTGAGGCCGGTGTCGCGGCCGCGCTTTTCCGCGGTTTCCAGCACTTCCTCGCTCGTGCCCATGCGGTTGCACTCGGCGATGAAATCCTTGAGCAGGGGGTCATTCTTCGCCAGTGACTGGGCGAGCGGGTGATTCGCGGCAATCGCGCAGAAAGACGCGCCGAAGAGCGTATCGGGCCGCGTGGTAAAGACCTCGAGGCGGTCGCTTCGCTCCTTGAGCTGGAACTGGATGTGCGCACCCTCCGAGCGGCCGATCCAGTTATGCTGCATCAGCCGTACCTTCTCCGGCCACCGCTCAAGTGTCTCGAGGCCCTCCAGCAAGGCGTCCGAAAATTCGGTTATCTTGAGAAACCATTGCTTCAGCAAGCGTTTTTCGACTGGTGCGCCGGTGCGCCAGCCCTTGCCGTCGATCACCTGCTCGTTCGCCAGGACCGAGTTCTCGACCGGGTCCCAGTTGACCCACGACTCCCGTTGATAGGCGAGCCCGGCCTCGAGGAAGTCGAGGAAGATATGCTGTCCGTGCCGGTAGTAGTTGGGCTCGCAGGTCGACAGCTCGCGGCTCCAGTCGAGCGAAAGGCCCATCGACTGAAACTGCGCGCGCATGGCGGCGATGTTTTCACGGGTCCACTTCGCCGGGTGAACCTTGTTCTCCATCGCCGCGTTTTCGGCCGGCAGGCCGAAGGAATCCCATCCCATCGGGTGGAGAACGTTGAACCCACGCGCCCGTTTGTAGCGGGCGACAACATCGCCGAGCGTGTAGTTACGGACATGCCCCATGTGAATCCGTCCGGATGGATAGGGAAACATTTCAAGGGCATAGTATTTCGGACGGTCGGAATCCTCGCGCGCTTCGAAGCAACGGCGCTCCGTCCAGACGCGTTGCCATTTGGACTCGGTTTCTTTGAAGTTATAGCGGCTCATGTCTCGCGGTATCCGGCACGGACGAGTGAAAAGGGCATAGCGGTGGCTGACACGGCGGTCCGACGTCAGGCCGTCGCTAGACCCTTTCTCGAAGTCTAGCCCGCGCCGCCACGAATACGCATTTGCCGCGCCCGCTTCAAGATCGCGTTTTCGAGATCGCGCGCCGTCCGGTCGTCGACCTTCGCCTCGACCCAGGCGCTCGATGGCGTGCGTGTCTGGCGGAAAACCGCCACCCGTAGCCCGTCCGCCCGCAATTCACGATCGAGAATATACACCGTCACCTTGAACCGCTCGTTCGGCGATTCCGGCGGGCTGTACCAATCGGTGATGATCACGCCGCCGAACGGGTCGGCGGTGCTCAGGGGCAGGAAGGAAATCGTGTCGAGGGATGCCCGCCAGAGGTAGCTGTTGACGGTGATGTTCTCGCCGCTGTGCCCGCCGCCGCCCGCGACCGAGCCGATAAGCCCATCCAGCAGGCCGCCATTCCCCCCGGGGGAATTGGCCACAACCTCCCGGGGCTCCGGCTCCGCCTGCTTCGACGCGCACCCGGCGAGAATAAGCGCGGTCGCGCCAAGGATCGCCGGCAAGAAATAAGGACTGCGGATCGCCATAGCCGTCTATATGCCGGAAAACTGTAACGGAGTTCCAGCGCTTTCTAAGGGGCCGGGATTGGCCGGGCAAGAATGTCGCAGCATGGAGCGAAGGTTATACGTCTTCCCGGCGCGCGTTTAGAAGCGCAGATTGGTTCCCAGCATGAAGCGCGTATCAAGCGGCGCTTCGGTCGTATCGCTGTTGTTGTGGAGGTCGATCCAATCGACCCCGCCATAGATGTCCAGGCGCGAATGAACCCTATAGCCGGCATTCAGCGAAAAGACATCGATACGGCTCACGTCGTCGGCGCGCGGGGTGCGCGGCTGCGAGGCGGTATACCCCGCCCCGATGGCGCCCGAACCGATGCGGAGCGCGACGCCGATATCCCAGAAATCATTCTTTTTGCACGACGCACCTGACTCACAGGTCGGATCGGTGTGGTCGCCGATATTCGCGCCGATCTCGAGTCCCGAATAACCGACCTTGCCGCCGACCTGCCAGTTGCCCGCTCCGTCGTGCGGCTGCGCAACGCGCGGACCAAGGCTGCTGTATTGCGCGCTGCTCTTGGTATCCCGCGCCCCTTCTTGCGGCGAGGCGAGGAAGCCGACGCCGACCCGCACGCCGGAAACGCTTGGCGTGAAATAGGTGATGCCCGTCCCTGCCGCGGCGCCGTTCAGCGACGGCGACCGGAACTGGCCGGCGGGCGTTATCCGCCCCGGCTCGGCCAACTGCAGGCTTCCCCAATCGCCGTTCAGCGCGTCGGAGGAGCTGCCTGAACCGAACGAATGGACCGGATCGCCAATATAGACCTGGTAATGATCGTCACTGGCCGGAGACGCGGATGCGCCCTTCGACCCTGCGGACGCGGGCCCCGCCGTAATCGCCATCGCGATGGCCGCGACCGCCATGCCCGTCATGGCTACAGCAACACGCTTTCGGAACCGGAACGGCGCCAAAACCGCAGAGCCATTAACAGTGGTGGTCAGAGTCTTCAAAGGTATCTGATTCCTTTGTCGTCCTTACACCAAATCGAGCGAGCCACCATACCTTCACGAGCGGCGAAATCAGCCCCATCCGCATGCAAGAGACTACTCAGTTCCCGCCTTTTAGCATGTCGGGCCAAAAATATATAAATCAATACTTGGTGGAAAGGGTGTTTCGGATGCGAATCTTTAGTATTGTGACGTTTAGGCAGCAGCCCTGATGGGAATTTACGCGTTCCCTTTTCAATGAAAACAACACCGTATAGGCAGGCGGCCTCGGTAGCATGAGCGAAGTCCTCGACGTTGCGCAGAACCTTCGGCGGGTTCGGGCGCGGATCGAAGAAACGGCGCGGGAGGCCGGGCGCGACCCGGCGGATGTTACCCTTGTCGCCGTCAGCAAGACGATGCCGGCGGATCGCGTCGCCATGGCGATCGCCGCGGGTCAGCGGGTCTTCGGCGAGAACCGGGTCCAGGAAGCCGAGCACAAATGGCCGGCGCTGCGCGCCACGCAGCCGGACATCCGGCTTCACCTTATCGGCCCCCTGCAGACCAATAAGGTCGGCAAGGCGGTCGAGCTGTTCGATGTGATCGAGACGGTCGACCGGCCGAAGCTTGCGCACGCGCTGGTCCACGAATTGGAGAAAACCGGGCTCCGGCGCGACTGCTTCATCCAGGTCAACACCGGCGCGGAGCCGCAAAAAGCCGGCGTCCTGCCGGATCAGGCCGACGCGTTCATCCGGGAATGCATCGAAGACCTCAAGCTTCCCATCATCGGCCTGATGTGCGTTCCGCCGGTCGACGAAGAGCCGTCCTTGCATTTCGCGCTGCTGCGCGAGATCGCCCGCCGGCACGGCTTGGCCCAGCTCAGCATGGGCATGTCGGCCGATTATCCCGTCGCGATCGCCTTCGGCGCGACCTATGTCCGGGTCGGCACCGCGATCTTCGGTCACCGCAATTGACCGCCGGCGCGGCGGCTCCTCCGCTTACGCTTCCGCCGCGTGGACGTGGACGCAATCGCCCGGCCGGCACTGGGCGAGCACCGTCTTGAGGTCCTGAAGCGTCAGCGCGATGCAGCCTTCCGTCGGAACATAGTCCGGCCGGGCGACATGCATGAAGATCGCGCTGCCCTTGCCCGGAACGGCCGGCGCGTCGTTGTATCCCAGCACGACGATGATGTCGTAGACGTGATCGTCCCGCCACAGCCGCTCGTGACTCGCCTCGTAGGGCAGGACGACCGGCTGGTTGTAATGCGCGTCGTCGGGCGCGTCGCACCAGCCGTCCTGCGGCTGCAAGGGGCTGAGCGGGAGGGTGGTTTCGGGCGCCGCGAGGCGGTCGGGACGATAAAGGACGCGACGTAATGAAAACCGCCCGGCGGGCGTTGCCTTGTCGCCTTCACGTTTCGATCGCGTCACGCCGGAGGCGCCGAGCGCGCAACGGAAGCTGCGCGCGCCGAGAACGAGTCTGTTGTCGGGAAAGACCTCGATATCCATGTCTTGCAGCCGCCTTTGCCGATCCCGCGCGCTTCGCCGCAGTGGGCTCAGAACTCGGCCGAAATGCTAGGGGCGGTGCGCTTTTTCATCAATGCTTCGTATTTGTCGAGCGCGTCGCGCATCATGGTGGCGACGTCGGGTGACGGCGCGAGCGGCGACGCCCCGGCGGCCTTTGTCGCGGATGTGCCTGCGCCGCCCGATGCGGCGGTGTCCGACCCGGACCCCTCATGGGGTGCGGTATTTGCCAGCGCGAGTGACGTCGTCGGTCGAGAGGCTCGGCGGACCGCCGCATGCGCCGTGGCGGGCGGCACGCCTCTGAACATTGGCTGCCGGAGCGCCGGAACGGCGGCGCGTGCGCGAATCAGCGCCTCGGTCGGATCTTCGCTGCCCGATTGTCCCGTCTTGGCGTCGGCGACCCGCGCGGCAAGCTCGTCCTGTTTCGTCGGCGGGCCGGCGTGGATCGGCAGCGTCTGCGGCGCGGCGGCGGCCAATGCGTCCGGCTTGGCTTTGTACATCGTCGTGGTCGCTGTGGTCGCCGGGGGTGCTGCGGTCGCTGCTCCGGGCGCCGCCGATTTGGCGACCGCCGCCGTGTCGTTTTCCGCGACCGCGGTTCCCTCGGCGCTGTTTCCCGTCAAGAGCGCCAGCGCCTTGTCGCCGATGTCCGAGCCGGTCTCGTCCTCGACGACGGCGTTAACGAGCGAGGAGACGAAGCCGCCGATCCCGCCGAACAATGTTCCGCCGATGATCCGTGGCCCCGGCTCGAGCTTATCGCCGGTTAGGGCGCGATAAATCGTGCCGACCACCGGCAGGTGTTGCAGCGGGTTGATGATGTCGAGGAAGTCTTTGAAAGTGAACCCGTCCTTGCCGAAAAGCGCCTTGATCTCGGTATCCGTGTCATTTTCCGGCCCGGCGAAGCTGTTGCCCTCGGCGTAGAGATCGTCCTCGTATCCGGTCCACGGCACGGCGGTCGCGGCGGGGGACGGGTGGGCAGCGGTGGTGGTCGTGACTGGATACGACATGCGCTCGTGGCTGTGCTTGCGGACCATGAAACGCAAGGAGCGTGCCATGGCGCCAGCGCCAATTCGCGGCGGAAGATCGGACCGTGACGGAAAATTGGCGCGGCAGAAAAAGCCAATTCCGGCAGATATTTCCGCGTCCGTGGCGGAAGCTGCCTAGGCGGGCTCCCACCGGCGACGAACCAGCCAGACTGTGTCGGCCAGAAAGGACAGCGATGTCATGGCCAGTGCGAGCGCGCCTAGCGCGGCGGCGACCCCGGCCGGCCAGGCGGGGACGAGACAGGCGGCGAGCAACACACCCTGCAGCGCACAAACGACGCGACGTCTCTGGCTCGGCGGCAGTGGGCGCCGCATCGACGGGAATGCCCATCCGGCGAGGACGAAGAGATAGCGGAGCAGGCCGATCAGCAGGATCCATCCCCCCATCCGGCCCGACTGCCAGAGCACGGCCGCGAGGACGAGGGCGGCCAGCGCGTCGACCTCCATGTCGAAGCGCGCACCGAACGCGCTCGCGGTGCGATCGCGCCGCGCCACCCAGCCGTCGGCCCCATCCAGCGCCAGCGCCGTTGTCGCCAACGCGACGGCGATCCACCAAGCGGCGTCGCCGGACGACGGCACCTCGATGGCATGGCCGGCGAGCACCGCGATCAAGGCCGACCGAAAGAGTGTTATGCCGTTCGCCGTCCCGAACGCCGGACGCGGTCGCAGCCGGGCAAAGCCGGCGAGCACGAAGAACACGACGCCGCCGAAGATTAGTTCCGCAATCAGCGCCGGCAGGGCCGAGGAAAAGAGCGTCATTGCCATGGCCCAAACGGCGAGCGCGCAGGCGACGGCCTGTGCCGCGGCTCGATTGAGCGCATACGGCGCCGGCATCAACTCATGGATCAGCGCGTCATTTCGTTGGCGCATCGCGGGGCGTTCTCCAGCGGGTCCAGTCCATCGGCTAAAACGCGCCGATGATGCATTTAATTGTGGTGTAAGCACCAGCAACGTGAGGCCGCGCGCGCAAATGTGATTCCAATGTGTGCTTGCCAATAGGCGGCCGACCCCGCATCGTAGGCCGCAATGAGGCCGCTAGAACAATATGTTGCAGACGTAAACGCCGATTCCGACGCGGCGTGGAATGCGCTCCTGCTGCTGTCGCAGCATCCGCCCTGCGTGCTCCGGGATACGGGCGCGCGGACTGCCGTCCGGCATGAAACTGAGCCCGCCGCCGACAAAGACCTCGCGGCGCCATCTCTCCAGGATCTCTATTGGCCCCTGCTCACCATCGGCCCGACGGCAGCCATCGCGCATCTCGGTCAGAGCCTGGACGGACGGATCGCCACCGCCTCCGGCGCGTCGCATTACGTTACCGGCGAGCAGGATATCCTGCATAACCACCGCATGCGGGCGCTCTGCGACGCCGTCCTGGTCGGCGCGGGCACCGTGCGCCACGACGATCCGCAGCTCACCGTCAGGCTCTGCGACGGCCGCAATCCGGTGCGGGTCGTCGTCGATACCGAGCGGCGGCTCGATACGAGCTATCAGATTTTCCGGGACGGCTGCGCGGAAACGCTTCTGTTGACGGCCGAGGACAAAGCCACCGCGGCGCGCCATGGGGACGCGGCGGTGATCGGCGTGCCGCGCCGGGGCCAAGGCCTGTGCCCGGCCGCGATCCGGCAGACACTCGCCGCGCGCGGCTTGCCGCGCCTCTTCATCGAAGGCGGCGGGATCACGGTGTCGCGCTTTCTCGAAGCGGGCGGCCTCGATTTTCTGCAGGTGACGATCGCGCCCCTGATCATCGGGTCGGGCCGCATGGGCATCTCGCTGCCCCAGGTCCAGACGCTGTCGGAAAGCATCCGGCCCGCGGTGCGCTATTTCCGTTTCGGCGCGGACCTGATGATCGAGTGCGACCTGCGCGGATGCGGCGCGTGAGCGCGGGTGTCGAGCGCGCCTTCTGGGTCGTTGCGCCGGGGCGGGGCGAAATTCGTGACGCGCCGGCGCGCGCGGCCGGCTCGGGAGAGGTTGTCGTCCATGCCGCCGCCAGCGGCGTCAGCCGGGGCACCGAGAGCTTGGTCTTTCGCGGCGCGGTTCCGCAAAGCCAGCATGCCGTCATGCGCTGCCCGTTTCAGGAGGGCGATTTTCCGGCGCCGGTCAAATATGGCTACGCGATGGCCGGACGCACCGAGGACGGCGCACGCGTCTTCTGCCTTCATCCGCATCAAGACCGCTTCGTCGTTCCCCGTGACGCCGCCGTCCCGGTTCCGCAGGAGGTTCCCGACCGGCGCGCCGTGCTGGCGGCCAATATGGAAACCGCGGTGAATGCGCTGTGGGACGGACCGCCCCATCTCGGCGATCGGATCGCGGTCGTCGGCGGTGGCGTCGTCGGCTGTTTCGTCGCGGCGCTGGCGGCGCGGTATCCCGCGGTGCAAGTCGAGCTGATCGACGTGAACCCGCGACGGCGGGCCGTCGCCGAGGCGCTCGGCGTCCGCTTCGCGCTTCCGGACGCCGCGACGGCGGATGTGGACCTCGTCTTTCATACGAGCGGCAAGGCGGCGGGCCTCGCGACCGCGCTCGGGCTCGCCGCGTTCGAGGCGACCATCCTGGACCTGAGCTGGTATGGCGACGGCGCGGTGCCGGTCCCGCTCGGCGAGAATTTTCATTCGCGCCGCCTCACCTTGCGTTCCTCGCAGGTTGGCTCGGTCGCGCCGTCGCGCCGCGCCAACCGTAGCCGGCGGGACCGCCTGTGCCTGGCGCTCGACTTGCTGCGCGACCCGGTCTTCGACCACCTTCTCACCGGCGAATCGCCCTTCGATCGCCTGCCGGAGACCATGGCGCGGCTTGCCGCGGATCCCGGCGACACGTTATGTCACGTCATTACCTATCCTTAAGGAGCCGCCGGCTTGTTCAGCGTCACCGTCAGCGACAGCATCATGATCGCGCACAGCCTCAAGGGCGAGGTGTTCGGCCCCGCCCAGCGCCTGCACGGCGCGACCTATGTGGTCGAGGTGCAGCTGCGCCGCGCCGCGCTCGACCGTGACAACATTGTCGCCGATATCGGCCGCGCGCGGACGCTCCTGGTCGAGGTGCTGGCGCCGCTCGCCTACCGCAACCTCGATGAGCTGCCGGAATTCCAGGGCACCGTCACGACGACCGAGTTCCTCGCGCTCGAGATCTTCAGGCGCTACCGGGATGGCGTGCTCGCCGGCCGCTTGTCCGGCGACACGGCGACCGCGCTGGCCGAGATCGAGGTGACGTTGCGCGAGACGCCGAACGCCTGGGCGAGCTATCGCGGCCCGGTACGCTCGGATTGACCCCGAGCGCGGGGGTAGCCCTTGCCCAAAACAGAACCCGGCACGCTGCACTTCATTCACCCCGGCTCCATCGGCCAGGCTTCCGGCGGCACGATCTATGATCGAGGTGTCATCGAGCGCCTGCGGGATATGGGTTGGCAGGTCACGCTGCACGAGCTGCCCGGCCGCTTTCCGCTGAGCGATGCGGATACCCGGGCGGCGGCGTCCCGGCTGCTGGCTGCGATCCCGGATCGGGCCTTGGTCGTCGTCGACGGCCTTGCGCTTCCTGCCTTCGAGGGCGCGCTGGCGAAACACGCGGACCGGCTGTCGTTCACCGGGCTCATCCATCACCCGACAGCGGACGAGACAGGCTTAAGCGCGGCGGAGTCCGAGGGTCTCTTTGCGATCGAGCAGCGGCTGTTCGGCCTGTTGCGCCGATTCATCGTGCCGAGCCCGGCGATGGCGCGCCGGCTCGGCGACTTCGGCGTCGCCGCAGCGCGCATTCGCGTCGTGCCGCCGGGCGTCGAGCCGGCGCAGCGATCCGTGGGCTCCACGAGCGGCGCGGTGCAGCTCTTGTGCGTCGCCTCGCTGACGCCGCGCAAGGGTCACTTGGCGCTGTTGGAGGCGCTTGCCGATTGCCGCGACCTGGCGTGGCGGCTCGTCTGCGCGGGCCCGCCCGACGAGGGCGGGGAGACCGAAGCGCAGGTGAAAGCGGCGCTCGTGCGGCTCGGTCTTGCGGATCGCGTCCGTCTCGTCGGACCGCAAAGGGGCCAGGCGCTGGAGAGCCTTTACGCGGCGGCGGACGCGTTCGTGTTGGCGTCACGTTACGAGGGCTACGGCATGGTCTTCGCCGAGGCGATGGCGCATGGCCTGCCCATCGTCGCGAGCGGCGCGGGCGCCGTCGCCGATACAGTGCCCGATGCGGCCGGCATCGTCGTCCCGGTCGGCGATCACGACGCGCTCGTCGCGGCGCTGCGGCACATGATCGGCGATCCCGCCTACCGCCGCGGCAAAGCCGAGGGCGCTTGGCAGGTGGGGCGGCCGCTGCCGCGATGGGCGGACACGGCGGCAGCCTTTGCGCGCGCCTTGTCCGAGCCGTGAGCCCGGCGCCAATGGAACAATTCTCGCGGGATTGGCTCGCCCTGCGGGGGCCCTCCGACCGGGCATCCCGATCGAAAGCCCTGGCGCGGGCCTTCCTGGATGCGCTGCCGCGCGACGCCCTTGTTGCGGATCTCGCCTGCGGCGCCGGCGCGAACGCGCACTATCTCATGTCGCTGGGCCGGCATGACATTCGCTGGTCGTTGATCGATGCGGACCGGACGCTTCTGCCGCTTGCCCGCGGCCGGCTTCGCCGCGGCGACGCGCGAAGCCTCGACCTCGCCCGGCCGCGGCGCGCGCTCGGCCTCGACCGGTACGATGGCGTCACCGCGTCGGCCCTGTGTGATCTCGTGTCGGCGGCGTGGCTCGACAAAGCGATCGCGGAAGCTGCGCGCAATGGCCTGCCGCTTCTGTTCGCCCTGACCGTGGACGGCCGGGTGGCGTTTTCGCCGGGCGATCCGTCCGACGCGATTGTGATGCACTGCTTTCGGCGCGATCAGACCCGTGACAAGGGCTTCGGCCCCGCGCTGGGCCCGCGCGCGCCGCGCGGCCTCGCCCGGGTCTTGCGGCAGTACGGTTACGGAGTGCGCTGGGCGCGAAGCGACTGGCGGCTTGGTCCGGGGGACACCGCAATGCTGTGTGCGCTCGTCGCCGGCTTCGCCGATGTCGGGTTGCGCGACGGCGCGGCCTCGCCAAGCGAGATCAAGGCCTGGCGCCGGCGGCGCGAAGCGCAGGTCGCCGGGCGGCAACTCTCGCTGGTCGTCGGGCATGTCGACCTTTTTGCGACCCTCCGCGGCGGCGGATCCCGAAAACAAGACTCACACACCGTCACGTTGCCGTGAGCCCACGGCAGACCTAAACGGCAAGAAACTCAATCGATTCAGGTAATAACCGTAAGCGGGGCGCTTGCTAAAAAGGCCCTCGATCCTACAACAGGACGCTTGAATGGCGGGCCCATCCGCATCAGATAAGAACCGCTACCCCGGTAAGAGCACCGCGGTTGGGAGTGCAGCTATGAACGGAAAAAAGATCCTTCTCGTCGACGACGACGAAGTCTTGCGCCAATCGCTCGACGAGCAGCTCCAGCTGCACGAAGAGTTCGCGACCGCGTCCTGCGGAACGGCGACCGAAGCCATCGAGCTCGCCAAGAAAGATTATTTCGACGCCATTCTGCTCGACGTCGGATTGCCCGACATGGATGGCCGCGAGGCGTGCCGCCTGATGCGCCGTGCCGGCGTCAAATCGCCGATTATCATGCTGACGGCAGCGGACTCGGACGCCGACACGATCCTTGGGCTCGACGCCGGCGCGAACGACTACATCACGAAGCCGTTCCGCCTCAACGTGCTGCTCGCCCGCCTGCGCGCCCAGCTTCGCCAGCATGAGCAGAGCGAGGACGCCGTGTTCAGCGTCGGGCCCTACACCTTCATGCCGAGCTCGAAGATCCTGCTCGACGACGAGACGAACAAGAAGATCCGGCTTACCGAGAAAGAGACGGCCATCCTGAAATACCTCTACCGGTCCGGCGACAAGGTCGTCGGCCGCGACACGCTGCTCGGCGAAGTGTGGGGATATAACGCCGGGGTGACGACGCATACCCTCGAGACGCATGTCTATCGCCTACGCCAGAAGATCGAGCGCGACCCGGCGCATGCGGAAATCCTGGTCACCGAGCCGGGCGGCTACAAGCTCATCCCGTAACCGCCGGGAATTTGCCCGATCAGCGGTGTTTGGGCCGGTGCAGGCGAAAATGCAGGCCGAGCGCGCCCACGGTCGCGATGACGCCCGCGGTCCCCAGCACGAACGGCACCGGGCGCCAGCCGCCGGTCAGCTGCACCAAGGCGCCCGTCAGCAACGGTCCGCACAGGACGCCGAGATTACGCCCCGTCATGAGCACGCCGAACGCCCGTCCGCCTGCCCGCGCCACGCCGAAAATCGTGCCCGGCAGCGCGAACAGGCAGGTCGGCGTGATGCCGGCGGCGGCGGCGAAAACCAGAAATGCCGCAATCCCGGCGGAAACGGGACCGAGATACGGCAGCAGGAACCAGACCGCCGCCTGGATGCCGAGCGCGATCGCCAGCAGCATCGCAACGGACATGCCCGCGCGCAGGATCGGCGCGGCGACGAGATTGAAGGCGGTCAGCACGGCCATCGGGATCATGAAGAGCGACGCGGCGACGCGCGGCGACTGGCCGTAGACGTTGACGAGGTAATCGGGCAGCCAGGTCGAGTAGGCGAAAAACTGGATGGACCAGAGGGTGAAGAGCGATGCGCCGAGCGTCATCAGGCGCCACGACGCGCCGCTATGCGATGGCGGCGGGTCGGATTGGGCCGCCTTGGCGCTCTCGCCGCCGAAGTGGATGCGCCCTGATTTCCGCACCCGCGCGGTCCAGACGGCCATCGCCGCCGTGGCGATGATGCCGACCCCCCAAAGCACGCGCCAGCCCGCCCAGTCGACGAGGCCGGCGGTCAGCAGGTTCGCGATCAGCGCGCCGACCGGGATCCAGGTGGCGATCAGCGCGGCGGCGATCGCCAGGCCGCGGGCGCCCGCGTTGGCGGTGCAGATGGCCGGTCCGGCAATCGCCAGGATGGCGAAGGCGATCCCCTCGACCCCGCGCGCCGCGACGAACAGCCAGCCCGCGGCAGGCCACAGCATCATCACCGCCGCGGCGACGATGAAGAGGAGGAATGAAAGGTTCAGCAGAACCGTCGCGTCGCGGCGCTGCATGAAGCTGCCGAGAAGAAGCGACAGCAGCAGGCCGCAGAAGGCGTAGACCGACATGAAGCCGCCCGCCAAAGTGCGGCCGAAGCCGTAGTGCCCGATCAGCAGGGGCAGAACCGGCGGCAGCTTGAATTGCTGATACGCCGCGAGAATTGCAAGCGAAAGGCCGTATGCGATGCCTGGCCAGTTTATCGTGGAGTCCGTTTCTTGCTGGGCCATCGCTCGACGGGACGCATCCGATTGTTGGGTGGCGGAGCCGGGTCCCAGCATCAATGGTGGTGCCGTCCGCCGCAAGTGTGCTTTACACCCTCCGGGCAAATACGCAGACTGTGGCCGAGTGAGGCCGCCGAACCCGTTGATACACGAGCTTGAAGGCGCATGTCCGATACAACGGACTTTTATGTGAAGTTCTGGGGGGTGAGAGGCAGCATCGCCTGCCCGGGGCCGCGAACGGTGCGCTACGGCGGCAACACCTCATGTCTCGAGATGCGCTGCGGCGGCCGGCTTCTCATCTTCGATGCCGGTACCGGGCTACGCGATCTCGGCAACGAGCTTGACGGAAGCACACCGATCGACGCCGAGCTGTACCTGACGCACACGCATTTCGATCACATCTGCGGCCTGCCGTTCTTCGCGCCGCTGTATACGGTCGGCAACAAGATCCGGCTGGCGGCGGGGCATCTGGTGCCCGATACGGACCTTCAGCGCGTGCTGATGGAAATGATGATGGCACCGCTCTTTCCGATCCCGCCATCCGCATTCAAGGCGGATGTGGAGTTTCACGATTTCTCGACCGGTGACGTGCTGTCGCCCGGCGACGGCATCACCATCCGCACCGCGCCGCTCAATCACCCGAACCGGGCGACCGGATACCGCGTCGAGTTCGACGGGCGGTCGATCTGCTATGTCACCGACACCGAGCATGAGGACGGCAAGCGCGACAAAAATATCGTCAACCTCATCCGCGGCGCCGACATGGTGATCTATGATTCGACCTATGCCGACGAGGAGTATTCGCGATACCGCGGCTTCGGCCATTCAACGTGGCAGGAAGGCGTGCGGCTGGTCGAGGCGGCGGGTGCCAGGACGCTGGTGATTTTTCACCACGACCCCAACCACGACGACGACCAGATGGACGCCATCGCCGCGGCGGCGGAGAAGATCCGGCCGGGAACGGTGGTCGCGCGCGAAGGCATGGTGCTGATGCCGTGACCGCCGCGCGGCGCGGGAGCAGGCGATGAATCCGGTACGCGGTCGGCTGCGGCGCTTCTGGTTCGGCCTTCAGACGGTGAGCGGACTCCGCAAGCGAGGGTATTTCGCGCCGAGCCTTCAGGCCGTGCACGCGGATGCGGCGGTCTGCCGGTCGCCGCTCCTGGACGCGTGTTTCGCCGCGCGTGCGGCGGCGATGCGCGACTGGCTCGCGCGTCTCGACGCGTATGCGGCGGCGCTGCGGGCGATCGGACAGGACGGTCCGCCGGCGCCGCGCTGGACGCAGGACTGGTTCCCCCGTCTCGATGCGGCAATCGCCTATGCGATGATCCGGAGCCGGCGGCCGCGGCGCATCGTCGAGATCGGCAGCGGGCATTCGACGCGTTTCTTTTGCCGCGCAGCGCAGGACGAAGCGCTCGACACCGATATTCTGTCGATCGATCCGGCGCCGCGGGCGTCCATCGCCGGGCTGCCCAGATTGCGGACGCTTCAGTCGCCGGTGCAGCAGGCGGGTCTCGCGCCCTTCCGCGCGCTGCGTGCCGGCGACATTCTCAGCATCGACTCCGGCCATGTGCTGATGCCGGGCAGCGACGTCGACTTCCTGCTGAACGCCGTGCTGCCGATCCTGCCGGCGGGCGTGCTCGTGCATTTCCACGACATCTTTCTGCCCGACCCCTATCCCGAGACGTGGTCGTGGCGCGGCTATAACGAGCAGTCGGCGGTCGCGCTGCTGATCGTCCAGGCCGGCTGGCGTATCGAGTTTGCCTCGCATTACGCTGTGACCCGCTTTGGCGATGCGGTCGCGCGGAGCGCGGCGGGCGCGCTGACGCTGCTACCGAGTGCCTTTGAAGCGAGCCTCTGGCTGAGGTCTCGCGGCGGCGGCGAACAAGCGGCCGCGTCTCCGGGAGAGGAACAGATGTCGGAAGATCGCGCTTCATGCAGCAGAGTGAGAAAGCCATGACGCTCGGAGGAGGCATCGCCCGGTTCGTCTTCGGCGAGGGCGGCACCGCCGTTCCCGACCGCGTGCGCCTTGCGATTCAGCGTCAGCAGCAGGACAGCGAAAAGCTGATTGTCTGGTTCCAGCTCGCGATCGTGACGATCATGGGCGTGCTGTATGCGATCTCGCCCAAGACGTCACCCGACAACCCGTTCCTGACGCCCGCCGCGCTGGCGTTGACCTTCTACTTCCTGTTCACCTTGCTGCGGCTCTCGCTCGCCGAGCGCCGTGCGTCGGCGCGCTGGCTGCCGGGCCTGTCCGCCGTCATCGACGTCGCGCTCCTGGTCGTGCTGATCTGGAGCTTCCACCTGGAATACCACCAGCCGGCGTCCTTTTCATTGAAGGTGCCGACGCTCCTTTACGTCTTCATCTTCATCGCGCTTCGGGCGCTTCGGTTCGAGCCGCGCTACGTGCTGATGTGCGGCGCGACGGCCGCGCTGTGCTGGCTGCTGCTCGTGCTCTACACGGTGACGACCGAATATCCCGATACGATGATCACGCGGAACTACGTGACCTATCTGACCTCGAACTCCGTGTTGCTCGGCGCGGAGTTCGACAAGGTGTTATCGATCCTGCTGGTCACCGGCATCATCGCCGTGGCGCTGACGCGCGCGCGGCGGCTGCTCGAGCGGTCCGTCGCCGAAACGGCGGCGGCCCACGACCTGTCGCGTTTCTTCTCGCCCGAGATCGCGCGGCAGATCACCCAATCAGACCATGCGATCCGCGCCGGCGAAGGCGAGGCGCGGACGGCGGCAATCCTGTCGGTCGATGTCCGTGGCTTTACCGCGCTGTCGAACAGGCTGAGCCCGACCGAGCTCATCGCGCTGCTCACCGAGTATCAGGCGCTGCTGGTGCCGGTCATCGAGAAACACGGCGGCACGGTCGACAAGTTCCTCGGCGACGGCATCCTGGCTTCCTTCGGCGCGGCGGTGTTGAGCGAAACCTATGCGGCCGATGCGCTGCGCGCCGTGGCGGATATCATTGCCGCAGCCGACGCGTGGGCAGAGCGCCGCGCGGAGGCGGGCCTGCCGCCGGTACGCATCGGCGTCGCGGTCACCAGCGGGCGCATCATCTTTGGCGCAATCGGCGCGGATACCCGGCTCGAATTCACCTGCATCGGCGAGCCGGTGAACCTTTCCGCCAAGCTGGAGAAATACAACAGCCAGTGCGGCACGCGCGCGGTCACGGACGCCGCGACCTATGCGCTCGCCGAAGCGCAGGGCTACCGCGCGGCGACGTCGCCCGAGCGCCGCCCGGCGAGCCAGGTAGCGGGTGTCGAGGCGCCCGTCGACGTCGTCGTGCTGGCGCGATGACCGTGCGTTAGCGATACGGGTCGGCCGCGTCGCGCAACCCGTCGCCCAGGAACTGGAACGCCAGCACCACCAAAATGACCGGAACGACCGGCAGCATGAGCCAGGGGTAGAGCGCGACGACGTTGATGTTCTGCGCCTCGTTCAGCAGGACGCCCCAGCTCGTGATCGGCGGGCGGAGGCCGAGACCGAGAAAGCTGAGCGCCGTCTCCGCCAGGATCATCGACGGGATCGACAGTGTCGCCGAAGCGATCAGATGACTCGAGAAGCTTGGCAGCAGATGACGGAAGATGATGCGCGGCGGGCTCGCCCCCATGAGCTGCGCGGCGAGACAGAAATCCTCCTCGCGCAGCGCGAGCAGCTTCGAGCGGACCGCGCGCGCCAGACCCGGCCAGTCGAGCAGGCCCAGGATGACGGTGATGCCGAGATAGACGGCGATCGGGCTCCAGGTGACCGGCAGGATCGCCGAGAGCGCCATCCACAGCGGCAGCTCGGGAAAGGAGCGGACCACCTCGATCAAGCGCTGCACCAAGATGTCGACAATGCCGCCCCAGTAACCGGCGATACCGCCGATGACGACGCCGAGCAGCAGGCTGATGGAGATGCCGAGAAGACCGATGGTCAGCGAGATGCGCGCGCCATAGACGATGCGCGAGAACATGTCGCGGCCGAGCCGGTCGGTGCCGAGCAGGAAGAGCTGTCCGCCGGGCGCCGGGCAGACCAAATGGAAAGACGTCTCGAACAGGTTCCAGAAGCTGTAGCGCGCGCCGGGATAATCATCCGCGGTGCAGAAAAAGCGCAGCCGGTGGATCTGCGTGCGATCCTCGGAATAGACCCAGCGCATGTTGTCGAGGTCGAGCCGCACCGACAGGCCGTAGACGTAAGGACCGGTGAGCGCGCCATCGTGAAACAGGTGAACGCGCTGCGGCGGCGCGAAGAGGTACTCGGTGTGCCGTGATTGCAGGTCGTAGGGCGCGATAACCTCCGCGAAGGCCGCGGCGAGATAGAGCAGAAGCAGAAAGGCGCCCGACACGACGGCGACCCGGTGGCGCCGCAGCTTCCACCACATCAGCGTCCATTGCGACGCGCTGTAGAAGCGGCGCTGCGCCGCGCTCATCGGCTCCGCCGCATCCGGGTCGTAGGGCGCGCGGTTGACGTAGTGCGGCAGCGGGTCCGACGCGTCGTTCATGACGCCGCCTGTCCGGTGAACCGAATGCGCGGATCGAGCGCCGCCAGCGCGAGATCGGACAGCAGCGTGCCGATCACCGTGAGCGTGGCGAGGAACATCAGGAAGCTGCCCGCGAGATACATGTCCTGACTCTGCAGCGCGCGCAGCAGCATCGGCCCGGTCGTCGGCAGCGACAGCACGACCGATACGATCGCCGCGCCGGAAATCACCTGCGGCAGAAGATTGCCGATGTCGGCGATGAACGGGTTGAGCGCCATGCGAAGCGGATATTTCAAGAGCGCGCGCAGCGGCGGCATGCCCTTGGCGTGCGCGGTCACGACATATTGCTTCTGCAGCTCGTCGAGCAGGTTGGCGCGCAGGCGCCGGATCATGCCCGCGGTGCCGGAGGTGCCGATGACGATGACCGGAATCCAGAGATGCGCCAAAACCGAGCCTACTTTCGCCCAGCTCCAGCTCGCGTCGATATACTGCGCGTCCATCAGCCCGCCGATCGAGGCGCCGAACCAGACATGCGCGAGATATTGCAACACCAGCGCCAGCAAGAAATTCGGCGTCGCCAGGCCGATGAAGCCGAGGAAGGTGAGGGAATAATCGCTGACGCTGTATTGCCGGACCGCGGTGTAGACGCCGATCGGAAATGCGACGAGCCAGGTGAAGAGGATCGTCGTGAACGAGACGACGAAGGTGAGCAGCAGCCTGTCGCCGACGACCGTGCGTACCGGCAGATCGTACTCGAAGGAATAGCCCATGTCGCCGTGCAGCAGCCCGCCAACCCAGTAGAGATATTGCTGGTAGAGCGGCTTGTCGAAGCCATATTGCTCTTTCAAGAAGGCGATCTTGTTCGGATCAACCGACTCGCCGCGGCTCTGCAACTCATTCAGGTAGGAGGTGAAATAATCGCCGGGCGGCAGCTGGATGATGACGAAGACGATCGCGCTGATCGCGAGCAGCGTCGGGATCATCATCAATACGCGCCGGACGGTGTATCCGAGCATCGAGCGGTCCTGCGTTCTATCGGCCGGCCTGATCGCCGCGACGGGAAACGCCGCGTATCACGGTCGGCGCCCTTCCGTCACCTGTTCCGGCGTGTCGAACCAGAAGGTATCGGGCTCGTAGATTCCGAAATGCGCCCCCGGGTCCCAGTTGTACAGGCCGTGTTCGGGGACGTTCCGCAGGCGCCGGTTGACCACCACCGGCTGCAAGGTGCCGGAGATCAGCCCGATGGTGAAGACCTGGTCGGCGTGGATGGCCAGCATCTGCGACCAGATGTGCGTACGCTCCAATCGCGTCGTCGCGCTGTTCCAGGCGTCGAGCAAACTCAGCAGCTTCTTCGCCGCCGGCATGTCGGGCGGCAGCCCGGCCTTGCCGTCGGTTTCCGCATACTGGCCCCATTTCGGCCATTGATACTGCGTCTGATGAACCGGCGCGAGCTCCTGCGGGCTCGTGTCTGCGGTCGCGATGCCGTTTTCCAGCCCGGGGAATAGCGCCATGACCGTCTTGCCCGCGTAGATGCGGTTGCGCACGACGTCGCGGTGCGACGGTTTGATGAGAAGCTTTATCCCGGCCTGCAGCCAGCTGTCGTGCACGAGCTGCAGCACGTCCGATTCCTCGGAGCTTTCGCCGGTCGTCTCGACGATGATGGCGGCCGGTCGCCCGTCCGGCAGCAGGCGGATGCCCTGGCTGTCGCGGCGGGTCAGACCGATTTCGTCGAGCAGCTTGTTGGCCTTGGCGAGGTCGAACGAGGCCCAGCTCGTCTGGTAGGACGGCTTGAACAGCGGGCTCTCGGGCAGGACGGTGTTCTGGCTCTCGATCGCCTGGCCGTAATACATCACACGATTGATCTCATGCCGGTTGACCGCGAGCGACAGCGCGCGGCGGAACCGGACGTCGCGCAGCAAGTGCCGCCAGACCGGGTCCTCGACATTGAGGTTGGGATAGAGCGCCATATGCGCGCCGCGGCCGATGCGCCAGAGATACACGGCAAAGCCGGCCGTCTTCGCGTTCTTGCGCAGGAAGGTGAAGTTGTCGAAGCGGAGATAGCGCGCCTGCAGGTCGGAATCGCCGGTGCCGGTCTTCGCCGGCACGATCTTGCCGTCGACCACATCCATCACCACGCGGTCGATGTAGGGCAGCTGGCGGCCGTTCGGGTCGACCCGGTGGAAATACGGATTGCGGACGAAAATAAAACGGTCGGCCGGCATGGCGGTGGTCAGCACCCAGGGCTGGAGCGTCGGCAGGTCGGGATTATCGTTCTTGTCCGGGTTGTCCATCTTGTTGTGGAGCGCCGGCCAGCCGCGGAAGCCGCGCTCCTTCGCGAGCTTGTCGAGCGCCGCCGGGTCGAAGTAGCGCCCGTGGAACCGCTTCAAGTAATGCGCCGGGCGGTAAATGAAGGGCGGCCGCGCGCCGGCGAGCGCCGGAAGGAACTCCGGGTTCGGCTTGTCCCAGCTGTAGCGCACGGTATACGGGTCGATGACCTGGAAACGCGGCAGCTTGCCGTCGACGCGCATCACCTCCGGCGGGCCGACCGGCGAAAGCTTCGGGTTGTTGGCGACGTCCTCCCAATAATAGCGGAAGTCTTCCGCCGTGAAGGGCACGCCGTCCGACCAGCGATGGCCGGGGCGCAGATGCAGCGTGAAGATGCGGCCGTCCTTGACGTCGACCTTCTCAAGAATGTCCGGCACGATGTCGAGCTTGTAATTGAAGCGCACGAGGCGGGCGTAGCCGTAGACGACCATCAGCCGCACGTCGCGCGGCTGCGCCATCAGCATCCGGAGCGTTCCGCCATAGCGTCCCGGCGTCTGCCCCGGCCGCGCGAAGGCGGCGACCGACGGGTCCTTCGGCAGCCGCTCGGCGACCGGCGGCAGCTTGCCCGCCGCGACTTCGGCGGCCAGCATCGGCGGCTCGATATAGGGACCGCGCGCGTGCGCTTCCGCCGGCAGGACAAGCGCCGCGGCGAGCGCGAAAAGAAGGGCGACCCCGGCCGTCATGCAGAGAGTTCCCGCGCGGCGGCGCTTTCCGCGGCAAGCACGAAATGCCCGTCGCCAACGTCGTGCAGCCGCTGGATCGTTCCGGCGCCCGTCCGGTACGGCATCGGCCATGCGTCCGGCTGTGACGCGGCGTCGTCGGCGAGCGCCTCGAAATTCAGACGGCAATCGAGCGAGACGTCCGGGATCGCGGCGAGCAGGTTGCGCGTGTAGGGATGCAGCGGCCGCCGGAACAGTTCGGCCCTGGGCGCCAGCTCGACGATCTTGCCGCGGCACATGACGGCGATGCGATCGGCGATGTAGTTCACCACGGCAAGATTATGCGTGACGAAAAGGTAGGTCAGGCCGAGCTCTGCCTGCAGATCCTTCAGGAGATTGAGGATCTGCGCCTGGATGCCGACGTCGAGCGCGGAGACCGGCTCGTCGCAGATCAGGAGCCGCGGCTTGAGTGCCAGCGCGCGGGCGATCCCGATGCGCTGGCGCTGGCCGCCGGAGAAGCTGTGCGGGTAACGGTTGAGATAGCGTTCGTCCAGGCCGACATGGCACAACAGCTCGCGCGCGGCGGCCATACGGCTCGCGGGCGTGCCGATGCCCTGGATCGTCAGCGGCTCGGTGACGAGCTCCTGCACCGTCATGCGCGGGTTGAGCGCGCCGTACGGGTCTTGAAAGATATACTGGACGACGCGGCGATAGGCCGCGAGCGCCTTGCCCTGGAGTGACAGCACGTCGATGAGCTGACCGTTCTCCCGGTAGAGCAGCTCGCCCGCATCCGGCGTGATGGCGCGCATGATCAGCTTCGAGAGCGTGGTCTTGCCCGACCCGCTCTCGCCGACCAGGCCGAGCGCTTCGCCTTGCCTGATCGACAGGCTGACGCCATCGACAGCCTGATCCGCATCCGTCCTCGCGCGGAAGGCGAAGGCATCCCGACGCTGCGTGAACGCCTTCTTGAGATTGCGGATCTCGATGATCGTCTCGTCCGAGGTAACGGGCGCCGGCGCCGTGATATCGCAGGGGAAGGGCTCGGATGCCGCGGGGTGCGCCGTGGCCTCGGCGCGATTGTCACGCAGCGGTCTCAAGCGCGTCCCAACCGGCAAGCCGAAGCGCGGCACCGCGGCGAGCAGCGCTTTCAGATACGGGTGCTGCGGATCGCCGAAGATCGCTTCGCGGGTGCCGGCCTCCACGACCTCGCCCCGGTACATCACGACGATCTCCTCGGCCAGGTTGGCGACGACGGCGAGGTCATGGGTGATGATCAGTACGGCCATGCCGAACTCGCGCTGCAGCTCGGCGATCAGCTTGAGGATCTGCGCCTGGATCGTGACGTCGAGCGCGGTCGTGGGCTCGTCGGCGATGAGCAGCGCGGGCCCGCAGATCAACGCCATCGCGATCATCGCGCGCTGGCGCAGCCCGCCGGAAAGCTCGAACGGATAGGAATGGAGTGACCGCGCCGGATCCTTGAAGCCGACGCGGGACAGCAGGGCCTCGGTCCGGGCCCGGCACTCGCCGCCGCCGCAACCGTGGTGGAAGCGCAGCGCCTCGCCAATCTGGTCGCCGATGGTATGGAGCGGCGACAGGGAGGTCATGGGCTCCTGAAACACCATCGATATCCGGCCGCCGCGGAGCGCGCGCATTTTGGGGCCGACCGGATCAAGCACGGCAAGATCGACGGCCTGCGCCGGCGATTTCGGATCACGGAACAGAATCTCGCCCGCGACGATGCGTGCGTTCTGCGGCAGCAGTCCCATGATGGCGTGCGCGGTGATCGACTTGCCCGAGCCGGACTCGCCGACCAAGGCAACCGTCGATCCGGGCCGGATGCGAAAGTCGACGCCGCGGACCGCTTCGACCTCGCTGCGGGGGAGCGTGATCGAGACGTGAAGGTTGCGGACGCGCAGCAGGTCGCCCATCAATCGTCTCCGCCTTGGGTCGGGACGGCCGGCGCGGCGCCGCGAAACGCTTTCAGATTCTCCTGGCTCGTCTCGTCGATATCGATCTGCCGCTCCAACGCTGCGTTGGCGACCGCATCGAGGATCACCGGAAAGCCGTCGACCTCCGAATCGATACGCAGCTTGCCCGTTCGCGCGGTGATCTTCAATTCAAGCCATCCGTGCTTGAGATCGCGGCGATTCTTGTCGCGCGCCGTCGAATAATAGCGCAGATGGATGCGCTTGATCGCGTCCCAGGCAAAGAAACGCTTGACGGGTCCGTAGCTGGCGATGCCGTCGGGCCTGATCTCGTAGGCCGTCATGTGCTGGCGCACCGTGCGCAGGCCGTAGCCGAGGAACAGCAACGCAAGGACGATGAGCAGCGTGGAAAGCACCGATCCGGGCTTGCCCAGCAGCAGGGGAACCAGGGCAATGGTCAAGCCCGCGCCGGTGCGGCAATAGTCCCAGATCAGGCTGCGCAGCGGGTAGCGGTGATACATCATGCGTTGCCGTTTCCAGCTCCTGTCCGGCCGTTGGACGCGCGGCATCGCCACGACCAATCGGTCGCGGCAACGGCGCTTTCGCTCCGGCCGCCGCTGATCCGTTTCGCAACGCTTCGCCCATCGCCGCCATGATTGCCGCGAAGGATTAATGAAACGCTGCTTCCGGCCCATGCCGACGAAGCCCGCCACCCGCTGGGTTCGCGTTCGGCCATGGTGGCGCCGACTATATGGGGCATGACGCCATTCTCAAAGCGACATATGCGGATCGAGGTCCGCTCTCCGGCTTGATGGCCGTTCCAGGAGCGCGGCCAAGAACGTGGCGCTCCGCCGGGCGCCGTCGAAGTCGAGAGCGCCGGGCTCGGGCCGGATGCCCTTGGCCGCGCGATCGATCGCGGCCGCGAGCGTGTCCGGCGTCAGCGACGGCTCGTCGAGGAGATGCGTCCAGCCCCGGTCGGCAAGGCGGCGCGCGCGAAACGCCTGCTCGGTCTGGCCGTGGGTGCTGAAGGGCACCAGGACGCTGCGCGCACGGGCGACCAGGATGTCCATCACCGTGTTGTAGCCGGCCTGGCTGACCGAGACGACGGCCTTTTCGAGCAGCTCGCGGAAATCATTCCGCACCGGCTCGACCGTAACGCCGGGTTCTGGCGCGAGGGCCGCCCGATCCGCCGCCGGGAGATTGGGCCCGGTGAGGAAGCGCCAGGGCGCGGCGGCCTGGCCGGACAGCGGCCGCGCGGCCAGCGCCGTCCGCATCAGGACGCCGCCGGTCCCGCCGCCGCCGGCCGACACCACGACCTCTGCCGCATGCGATCCGCCGCGCGGCGATTCCGGCGCGACATAGCCGGTATAGCGGATCTTGCGGGCGACTTCCGGGGCGAGCGGCAAGGTTTCATCGAGGCGGATGAACGACGGGTCGCCATGCACAAGGACGGCGTCGAAATACCGGTCGACGGCTTCCGCGATGGCTGCGAGGCGCGAGGATTCAGTCTTCGTGACGAGCACGTCCCGCAACGAGCAGACGATGCGCGCCCGGCCATGGGCGGCATCCAGCAGCGGCAGCAATTCGAACCGAAAACGCCAGCGGCCGAAAGGGAACATCTCGATCAGCACGAGGTCCGGGTCGGTCCCGTGGAAAGCGTCGAGCAGCATGGCCCGGCGCTGCGACCGCCAGGTGTCGTCGACCGGCGTCCCGTTCGCGCCGACCAGCGCCTTGAAGCTGGGATCGGCGGCGCGTACCGGCGGCAGACGCAGCACGGCCGCGCCCGCGAGGTCGGTTTCGATCGCGTCGAACCCGCCAGAGACATACGTCACGTCCATTCCTTGGCGCTGCATCGCGCGGGTGAGCTGTGCCGCGCGCACGGTGTGGCCGATGCCGAGCAGATGCTGCACGTAGAACAGGACGCGCGGCCGGGTCATGACGATCCCGCGTCGAGCGGCCGGTCGAGCTCGTGCACGCTGGGCGTGCCGTCCTCGGCCAGCGTGAAGACCTGCGCGCAGCCGTCTGCCAGCCGGCGCGGCGCCTTGCTGGTCATGTCCCAAGAGATCGCCAGCGCGTAGACCGCGCGGATGACACCCCGGTGGCAGACCGCGACCGTCGGCCGTTTCGCCCGCGCGCGCTCCACCAGGAAGGGCCGCAGCCGCGCCTGGACCTCGCGCGGGCTCTCGCCGCCGGGGGCGCGAAAGTCGAGGCCGCGCGCTTCCCAGGCGGTCATCAGGTGGCCGATTTCCGCCCTGAGATCCTCGAGCGTGCGGCCTTCCCAATCGGCCCAGTCCATTTCGACCAGCCTTTCGTCGGTCGGAACGGGCGCGCCGCGCAGGATCTCCGCCGTTTCTCGGGCGCGCCGGAGCGGACTCGCGACCCAATCGAAAGACGTGAACTCGGCCGGCAGTTGCCAGGTCTCGACCTCGGCGCGTCCGCCGGCGCTTAAGGCGATGTCGCTGCGGCCCTGGACCAGCCGGCTTTCGTTCCAGTCGGTCGATCCGTGGCGGATGAGCACGAGCTTGGTCATGGCCGCGTCACCGGACGCCTTGCCGCGCGTCGGCCAGCACCGCATCGATCCGACGCGCCGCGCGCGCGAGATCGAAACGATGGGCGGCGCGCGCCGCGGCGGCCGCCAGGGCCTGGCGCCGCGACGGATCGTCGATCAGCGCGGCGACGGCGCGGGCGAAGGCGCTGTCGTCGCCGACGGGCGTCAGCAGCCCCGTCGTTTCATGGTCGATCACGGCGGAAATGCCGGGTCGGTCGCCTGCGACGGCTGGCAGCCCCGCGGCCTGCGCCTCGACGAGCGCCATGCAATACGCCTCGTCGACGGCCGGCCAGACCGTGAGATCCGCCGCAAGGTGCAGGCGGCGCACGGCCGCTTCGTCGAGCTGGCCAAGGAAGCGCACGCGATCAAGTCTGGCGAAAGACGCCTCGACCGCGGGCCGGGCCGGGCCGTCGCCCGCGACGAGCAGCGCCCAGGGCCGGTCGGCAATGCGTCGCATCGCGCGCGCAAGGACCTCGTAGGAAAGACATTTCGCGCCGGGGCGCATCATCGCCGTCACGGCGAGCCAGGGCAGGGATAGATCGAGGCCGAGCGCCGCCGCTAGTTGGCGCCGGGCCGCGCTGTGGGCTTCATTCTTAGCCGGCGAAGGATCGGCCAGGGGCGGCAGCGTCGTAACCGGCGTTTGTCCCGCGCGCAGGGCGGTGACGCAGGGAACGTCGAGCGGATCGAAGGCGATGATCCGGTCGGCGCGCCGCACCGCCGCGTTCGCCGCCGCATAGCCCGTCGCCCACGGGCCGCCGGCCTGTTTCGGCGCGACGCTCGCGTCGGCGATCACCAAAGGAATGCCAAGCGCGTCCGCGACCCGCGGACCGATGTGGTCGGGCGCCTTGTGGTAGCAGTGATAGGTGAACCACAAGTCGGGCGGATCCCGCCGTCGTCGCGCCGCATAGCGCGCGGCGATGCGCCGTGCCGCCGTGTGGATGCGCCGCTGCGCGCCTGCGTCGCCGGTGCCGTCATAGCTGCGAAAGCGCGAAGCGAGCGAGACGCGATGGCCACCCATCCGCAGCGCGCGGACCAGCAGCTGCGCCATGCGCCGGTCGCCCGATGGTACCGGGTGGTCCGGCGGCTTCATCGGGGCATAGAACGCAACATGCATCAGGCAGCCCTCGCACCGTTACGCTGGCCGGCCGTGCGCAAGGACGGCTCGAGGCGCGCCGCCAGTTGGTCGAGCCAGGGCTCGCAGTCGAAGTGGGCGCGGACACGCTGCGCCCCGGCCCGGCCGAGGGCGTTGCGCAGCCGGGGGTCGCCGATCAGCCGTCGGAGCGCGTCCGCCAGTGCGTCCGTGTCGTCCGGCGGGACGAGGAGCCCCGTCTCGCCGTCGAGGACCAGCTCGGGGATCGCGGACAGCCGCGTCGCCACCACGGGCAATGCCTGGCTCTGGGCTTCCATCAGCACATTGGGCAGGCCGTCGCGGTCGCCGCTCGCCGCGATCCGCGACGGCAGAACGAACAGTTCCGCCTGCCGCAACGCGGCGAGAACCCGGGTTTGCGGCTGTGCGCCGAGCCAGGCGATCCGCTCCGCGATGCCGAGCTCTGCCGCCTGCCGGCGCAGCGCCGGCAGGTCGGGGCCGCCGCCGACATGGGTAAGGCGCCAGGCCACGGCCGGGGGCTGCGTCGCCAGGGCGGCGAGCAGCAGGTCGAGGCCTTTCTTCTCGACCGCGCGGCTGACGACGATGAGCCGGACCGGGTCATTCGGGTCGCTGCCGTCACGCGGCGCGATCGGCGGGTCGTTGGGGGAAAAGCGCGTCAGGTCGAGGCCGTGATACATCACCTCGACGGTCTTCCCCGGCGCAAGCGCGCGCAGCCGCGCGGCGGCGGCCTCGCTGCAGGTGACGGTCCAGGCGGCGTCCCGCAGCTTCGCCGCGAGATCCCAGTCCGGCGTGGTCCAGATGTCCTTGGCGTGGCCGGACAGGCTGATAGGAAGGCCCTGCAGGCGGGCGGCATAGCGGGCGACCGAGCCGGGCGTGTGCAGGAAATGCGCATGCAGCCAGTCGATGCGTCCGTCCAGCTCGGCGGCGAGGACGCAGGCCTGACCGAAGCGCCGGACGCGGTTCGGCGTCGGATCGCGGCGGAGGTCGGCGAGGAAAGCGGCGCGCGCGGCGCGGTAGCCAGGCATCTTCCGCGCGCGGCGCCAGGCGCGAAAACAGCGCAGCGGCTCCTGCCAGAGGTATTCCGGAAGATAGGTGACCGGCGCGGCGATCTCGTCGTGGACCGGGTGGCGCGCCGGATCGGTCGGATGGCGCAGCGACACGATCCTGAGGTCGAGGCCGCGCTTTTCCAGCCCCCGGATTTCCTGCGCGATGAAGGTTTCCGAGAGCCGGGGGTAGCCTTTGACGACGATCGCAACGGTCATCACGACGCGCTCCGCCTCAGGTACCCGCGATGGCGACGAGCGCGCCGGTCGGGCGGCTCATGATCCGGCGCGCCAACCGCTGCACATTGTCCAGCCCGTCCAGCAGCCCCGGCACGACGCTCTGCGACGGCGGCGGTTGCTGGCTGAGCTGGCGGAGCGCGGTGACCATCGTCGCTGCATCGAGCGGGCCTGTTGCGCGCAGCATCGTGGCGAGGCCGAGCGCGGCCGCCTGTTCGGCGCGGATGCGCTGTTCCTGCCGCGGCCGCTCGCGCGGCACGATCAGCGCCGGCTTGTCGAAGGACAGCACTTCGCAGAAGGTGTTGTACCCGCCCATGGTCACGACCGCGGTAGCGCGGTCGATCAACGTCTCGAGGTAGGCGTCGAAGGTGATCGCGCCGGCGCCGGGCACCGCCTGGATACGGCTCCGCAGATGCTGCTGGCGGTCGGCCGGCATGAACGGCCCAAGCACGAAGAGCGGCCGGCAGGGCAGCGCGGCGCCGGACTCGTAGGCACGCAGGACCCAATCCAGCATGGCGTCGCCGTCGCCGCCGCCGCCGGCGGTAACCAGCAGAAAAGGCTCGTCTTCGCCGAAGACATGTGCCGCCGCGTTGTTCGCGGGGATTGCCGGCGACGGCAGCGAGCGGCGGATGTATCCGGTAAATGCCGTTTTGCGCCGCACCGACAGCGGCAACTGCAGCCCATCCAGCGGATCGCAGATCTGCGGCAGGCCGTAGACCCAGATCTCGTCATACAGCTCGGCGAGCGCCGCGTCGGCGCCTTTGCGCTGCCATTCGTCCGACAGCATCGCCGGGTCGTCCAGTACGTCGCGCAGACCAAGCGCGACGGGACAGCCGCGGCCGCGCAGCAGCATGAGCGTCTCGCGCACTTCGCCGCGAAGACCGAGCGGCTCCTTGTCGACGATGAAGAGGTCAGGGTCGTAGGCGAGCGCGGTATGACGGATGATCGCCTCGCGCATCGCCAGCGTCTGTTCGAGGTCGGTGCCAAGCGCCAGCGTCGTGTATTCGCCGTTTTCGAGCTTGATGATGCCGGGAATGCGAACGAAATCGATGCGCTCGCCGAAATCGAAGCGGCCGATGATCGGGGAGCCGGAGAGGATCAGGACCGATACCTCCGGGTCCGCGGCGACGAGCCCCTGCGCGATCGCCCGGCAGCGCCTGAGATGGCCGAGACCGAAGGAATCGTGGCTGTAGACGAGCACCCGCTTGCGCCGTCCGGGCTGTACCATCGCGAAAACCCCCGTCGAAGCTGGCGGACTATGGCACGGGTCCCGCTCCGACAAAAGGGCTGTTCGGGCCGCCAAAGGGCGCATTTACCCTAGTTCCACCGTGGGTTAAGTTAATTTTAAGCGGCATGCCGCATGTTTGCGGCTTACCGGAGGGCGGCCGGTCTGCGATCCATGGAAAACTCGATCTTCCGATATATTCTGCGGTACAGCTCACCGCAGCAGCTGTATCTGGTGGTCGTTACGGTCGCCTCCTATCCCTTTCTATTCATGTCGCTGGAGTTGCCGAAGATCATCGTCAACGAGGCGATTCAAGGCCATGGCCCGCCCTTCACGCTTCGGCTGATGGGCTTCAAGACCGAGGTGGACAGCTCGCAGATCGAGTATCTGCTCATTCTGAGCTTCACCTACCTGCTCCTCGTCCTCGTGAATGGGGCGTTCAAGTACCATATCAACGTGTTCAAGGGGCAGCTCGGCGAGCGGTTGCTGCGCCGCCTGCGGTATCAGCTTTACGAGCGGATGCTGCGTTTCCCGCTGCCGCGCTTCCGCAGGCTCGGCCAGGGCGAGATCATTCCCATCATCACCGCCGAGGTCGAGCCGCTCGGCGGATTTATCGGCACCGCTTACGCCGACCCGATGTTCTTCGGCGGGCAGCTGGTGATCATCCTGAGCTTTATCGTCCTGCAAGACCCGCTGCTCGGCCTCGCGGCGATCCTCTTCTACCCGTTTCAGATTTACCTGATCCCGAAAATGCAGCGCCGTGTGAACCGGCTCGCTAAACAGCGCATCCAGAATGTCCGCCGCCTGTCGGACCATATCGGCGAGTCCGTGCTCGGCATCGTCGAAGTCCGCGCCAACGATACCCTGGCGTTTGAGCTTGCCCGCTTCACCCAGCGGCTCGGGCGGATCTATTCGATCCGGTTCGAGATTTTCCGACGCAAGTTTTTCATCAAGTTCATCAATAACTTCATCGACAAACTGACGCCATTCTTCTTCTTCTCGATCGGCGGGTACCTGGTGATCGACGGGGATTTGACGCTGGGCGCGCTGATCGCCGTGCTGGCCGCGTATAAGGACCTCGCCGGACCCTGGCGGGAAATGCTGGTCTGGTACCAGCAGAAAGAGGACGTGAAGGTCAAATACGAACAGGTGATCGAGCAATTCAACCCGGCGGATCTCATGGTCATGACGCCGGGGCTGGACGAAGGAGCGGGGACGCTGCGCCTCGACGGCGAGACGGTGGTCAATGTGACCCTGATCGACGAGGACGGCGTGCGCCGGCTTGACGGCGCGTCGCTGACGCTGCCCGCCGCGAGCCATGCGGCGATCATCGGCGACGCCGCGAGCGGCAAGAGCGAGCTCGCCATGCTGCTTGCCCGCCTGCAGGGGCCGACCCACGGCAAGATCGTGATTGGCGGGCGCGACCTTGCAAGTCTGCCCTGGGCGGCGACAGGCCGGCGGGTCGGCTATGTCGGCGCCAACACGCATCTGAATAACGCCAGCGTCGGCGAGAACCTGATTTACGGCCTCAAGAATCATCCCCCGGCGCTGGAATCCGGCTCCGAGGGTGGAACTGCCACGCGCCATGGGGCGGCGTTGGATGAGGCGACCCGCACCGGCAACTCACCTTTCGACTATGGCGCCGACTGGATCGACTACGGCGCGGCGGCGGTCGATGGCCCGGACGCGCTGCGTCGGCGCACCGTCGAGGTGCTCGGCATCGTCGATCTCGACGAAGACGTCTATGCCATGGGGCTGCGCGGCTGCATCGACCCCGACATTCACGCGGAGACGGCCGCCAAGATCCTGCGCGCCCGCAGCGCGATGCGAAGCCGTATGAAGGACCCGGCGGTGGCTCATCTCGTCGAGCCCTTCGACAAGACGCGTTACAACGGGAACGCGACGGTGGGCGAAAACTTGCTCTTCGGCGCGCCGCTCGACATGCGCTTCGACATGGACCGTCTCGCCGAGCATCCCTATGTCCAGAGCGTCCTCGATCGGGCCGGGCTGACGGCCGATTTCATCGAGATTGGCCGCAAGGTTGCCGAGACGATGATCGAGATATTCGCGGACCTGCCGGCGGACCATGAGTTCTTCCAACAATACAGCTTCATCGCGTCGCACGACCTGCCGGCCTACCGTCAGCTGGTGACGCAGGCGTCGCGCGGCATGGCGCTGTCGCATGAGGATCGGCTGCGGCTACTCTCGCTGCCTTTCATGCTGATCGCGGAGCGGCACCGGCTCGGCCTGATCGATGCGTCGATGCAGGAGCGCATCCTGGCGGCGCGCCATGCCTTCGCGGAGGGCCTGCCGGCCGCGCTCAAGGGCGCGATCGCCTTCTTCGACGAGCAGAGCTACAACGCAGCGGCGACGATCCAGGACAACATCCTGTTCGGCAAGCTGGTGCACGGCCAGGCCTATGCGGAGCAGACGGTGGGCAAGCTCCTCCAGACCGTCGTCGACGATCTCGCCCTGCGCGAGACGATCATCGAGGTCGGGCTGCACGCGCCGGTCGGCATCGGCGGGGCGCGGCTCTCCTTCATGCAGCGCCAGAAGGTCGCGCTCGGCCGGGCGCTGTTGAAGCGGCCCGATCTTCTGGTCGTCAATGAGGCGGTCGAGGTGTTCGACGCCCAGAGCCAGCGGCGCGTGCTGCACAACGTGCTGGCAGAATGCCAAGGCCGGATCGTCGTCTGGGTGACCAACCGCCTTGTCGCCGGGCGCGAGTTTGACCAAATCATTGTCATGAAGGACGGCAAGGTCGCGGAGCAAGGCAGCTTCGAGACGCTTTCGGAGGCCGGCGGCAACCTGTCCCGGCTTTTGGACGTGGCATGAAAGAGGGAACGGCCATGACCCTGCAGGAAGAAGTCCATCTGCTGCGCCGGGTGCCGCTGTTTTCGAAGATCGATCCGGCGCGCCTCAAGCTTTTGGCCTTTACCAGCGACCGCCTGGTCTTCGCGGCGGACGACGTGCTGTTCAAGCAAGGGCAGGCGGGGGATGCCGCCTATTTCATTCTCAGCGGCTCCGCCACGGTCGAAATCGAGACGCCGACCGGCAACCTGGAGATTGCCACCATCAACGAACACGAGATCGTGGGCGAAATCGCGATCCTTTGCGACGTGCCCCGCACGGCCACGGTCAAGGCCGCCGGCGAGCTGGTGGCGCTCCGCATCACCAAGGACCGCTTCTTCACCCTGCTCGCGGAATTCCCCGAGATGGCCGTCGAAATGATGCGCGAGCTGGCGCGCCGTCTCGAGGTGACGACCGCGCGGCTGCGCGAAGCGCACGCCCGGCTCGGCGCCGCGGGGGCGGCATAAAAATTTCCCGCCGACGGTGACCGCGGTCACTGACAACTTCATGGATAGATGCTAGCCATATCCGTGTGACACGGATTGAATTAGGTATTTTATCTGGTTCTGTTGCGCCGATCGCTATTTCCCAATCACACGTGAATTGCCGTCGCCGCCGGCTGGACACCGTTTTGTAGCCGGAACGAAGCCGCGGAATATTCGTTCCGCGATCAAAACAATCCTAGTCGAGCTTCAGATCGACGAGGACCGGGACGTGATCCGAGGCGCGCTCCCAGCCGCGGGCGTCGCGCAGCACCGAAGCCGAGGCCAAGCGCTCCTCGAGTGGCGGCGTGACCCAGATATGGTCGAGCCGGCGGCCGCGGTCGGATGCGCTCCAGTCGCGTGCCCGGTAGCTCCACCAGCTGTAAAGCCGTTCCGATTCCGGAATGAAATGGCGCACGGCGTCGACCCAGGCCATGGCCTCCTGGATCGCGCCCAGCTTCTCGACCTCGACGGGGGTATGGCTGACCACCGTCAGGAGCTGCTTGTGCGACCAGACGTCGGTTTCGAGCGGCGCGATGTTGAGGTCGCCGACCAGGATCATCGGCCGGCCGGCTCGGCGCTCGGCCGGGAACCAAGCCGTCATCTCGTCCAGGAAAGCGAGCTTATGGGCGAATTTGTCGTTCGCTTCCGGGTCGGGAATGTCGCCGCCGGCCGGGACGTAGAAATTGTGCAGCTCGGTCCCGTCGGGCAGCTCGACCGAGAGATGGCGGCAGTCCTCGCGGCCGCACCAGTCCTGCCGGCCGCTCCGGCCGAGGGGGATGCGGGAGAGGATCGCGACGCCGTTATACCCCTTCATGCCCGCGGCCAGGATATGCGGATAGCCGAGCTGGCGGACGTCATCCGCCGGGAAGAGCTCGTCCGGGACCTTGGTCTCCTGCAGGCAGATGATGTCCGGCCGCTCGCTTTCGGCCAGCTTCTGCAGCAGCGGGAGACGGGCCCGGATCGAATTTATGTTCCACGTGGCGATGCGCATCCTGAGCGGGACCGGACCGGCGTCAGACGATCTTGAGCTTCAGGTCGGTCAGCCCGTCGACATGGCCGACGAGTGAGTCGCCCTTGACCACGGCGGACACGCCGGCCGGCGTTCCTGTCATGATGACGTCGCCCGGCTGCAGCGTGATCAGCCCGGACAGGAAGGCAATCGTCTCCGGCACCGACCAGATCATCTTGTTGAGGTCCGATTCCTGCCGAACCTCGCCGTTCACCGTGAAGCGGAGCGTGCCCTTGGAAACGTGGCCGACCTCCTTCACCGTGTGAAGCTGGCTGCAGGGTGCGGCTTGGTCGAAATCCTTCGACAGCGACCATGGCCGCCGCAACTCCTTCGCCTCCGATTGCATGTCACGGCGCGTAACGTCGAAGCCGACGCCGTAGCCGAAGACGCAGTCGAGCGCTTTGGCGACGGGAATGTCGCGGCCGCCCTTGGCGAGGGCCACGATCATCTCGCATTCCGGATGGACGTCCTTGGTTTTGACCGGATAAGGCAGTTCCGTGCCGGTGAAAATCGCGTCCGGTGCTTTCGTGAAGAAAAACGGCGGCTCGCGGTCCGGATCGTGTCCCATCTCGCGCGCGTGCTCGGCGTAATTGCGCCCGACGCAGTAGATGCGCCGCACGGGAAAGGGCTTGCCGCCGGCGACCGGCAGGCATGGAGTGTCCCAAAGCGGTATCGCGTAATCGGTCATAGCCTCAATCCTTTGAAACGCAAGACGGCGGGAAAGCCTTGGCGGCGAATCGACGGCGTACCATGCCCCGCCGCCGACCGGCAGGCAAGACCGCGCGCCGCTTATGCGCTGGCGTCGTCGAGCATGGCGAAGACGAGGTCGCGGCAGACTTCCGGCCGCTCGCAGATCATCATGTGATCGGCGTCTTGCACGGTGCTGAACCGCGCGCCGGGCACCCGCGCAGCGATCGCCGGCGCTGCCGTCGTAACCCAGCGGGCTTGCTCGGAACCCGGGTCCGCCAGCGCGGGATCGCCGCCGACAAAGCGCGCGGGTAGGGGAAAGCGCGGCAGCTCGTCCCATACCCCGCTCAGCGGCACGGAGCGAAAAAAGGCGCTTTCCACCGCCGGATCGCAGGCGAGGCAGAAGCCGCCGTCGGCATCGGGACGCAGCGTGGCGCGGACATGCGCGTCCAGCATGTCCGGCCGGAAGCGCGCGAAGACGCCGCGGCTCTGCAGCAAGTCGCGAAACGCCTCGCGCGACGGCCAGACGGCGCGGCGCCGCGCGGTCCGTTCAGCCCGCCCCAGGGTATCGGCCATCGCCGCCGCGTGGCCCGGATGCTCCTTCCCCACCATGACCGGCGGCTCGAACAGGATCAGGTCGCGCCAAGGCGTCTCGCCGAGCCCCGCGCCGAGGTGCAACGCGGCGACGCCGGAAATCGAATGCGCGACATAGAAGAGCGGCGCCGTCTTCGCATCGGCCTGAACCGCCTGCGCCACGGCCAGCAGGTCGCGCGCCAACATATCCATTGTCACCGAGGCGGCATCGCCCGCCGAGCCGCCATGCCCGCGCGCATCGAAGGCGTAGACCCGGGCGCGGGTCGACAACATGCGAAGCCAAGGAAGATAGGAACCGGCCGCCATACCCGTCGCATGGCCGCAAAGAAGCGCCGGGCCGTTGTTGTTTCCGGACGTCAGGCGGTAGACGGCGAGCGCCGCACCGTCCGCGCCCGCGGCGTGGAAAAGGAAGGCATCGGCGGCAGGAATCGACCGAAAGGAGCCGGACGCGGCGTCCACCTCACGCAGCGCGGATGGTGGAGGACGCGGGCTGGCCGTCCCGCTTCGCCATGTAGTCGCGGCAGGCCTGGCCGAAGGCGTCGAACATGGCCTTCGACAGCGGCCATTGCATCGGAACCTGGTGCTCCGGATGCCACTGCACGCCGAGAACAAAGCCCTTGGCGCCCGGCATGCTGACCGCCTCGACGATGCCGTCGTCGCTGATCGCTTCGACGATCAGGCCGTCGGCCGGCCGATCGATGCCCTGCGCATGCAGCGAGTTGACCATGACCTCGCCGGTCCGACCGAACAGCCGCTCCAGCATGCCGCCGGGCTGAATCTCGATCGGATGGCGCACCTGGACGCGAAGCTCTGACGGCAGCGCGCGGTTCATGCGGTGCTCGCCCTTGCCCGGCAGCTCATGCACATTCTGATGGAGGGTGCCGCCGAGCGCGACGTTGAGCTCCTGAATCCCGCGGCACACGGCAAAGAGCGGAACCCCGGCCTCGATCGCCGCGCGAATCAGCGGCAGCGCGGTGGCATCGCGGCCCGGGTCGTGAAGCGTGCCGGCGCGGCTCGGCGTGCCATTGTAGTGGTGGGGCTCAACGTTGGACGCGGCCCCGGTCAGGAAGACGCCATCAAACCGGCGGACGAGCGCGTTGAAGCAACTTGTTTCCCCCGTTGCGGGGACGAGCAAAGGCTGGCCGCCGGCAAGCTCGATGACGCTATCGACGTATTTTTGGCCCACCCTGTGGCTGGTCCGGCCGTCGACGACATCGATACAAGCGGGGATGGCGATGATCGGGCAGGGTTGTTTACTCATGGCTTAACAATCGCACGGTCTGGCGGGAGCTTCAAGCCGGTAAAGCGCCCGAAATGCAAGGATTCCCTTCGTTTATTCAGCTTTCTGCGTCACCGGCTGCTCGACGTATTTGAACAGATCTGCGTTAAGATTTACCCCATAACGCGTGTTCTGAAGCGTTACTTGGGTAATGTTGTTCTGCACGTCCCGGACGGTCCATTTCCGCAGCTCCAATGGCTTGTCGGAAAAGGTCAGGGTGACCTCGCCCATGTCGGGGTTGTCGCGGGTTACAAGGCTGATTTGAAGGATTCCCGGCTGCTCCTCGAGCTTGGTGATCTTGAAATCCCTTTTCAGCGAAATGTTCGCTTGCACGAGAAACTGGGCCGGCGTCTTGACCAACGGGATCACGTTGGTCTCCTTCAGGGCGCGGTCGACATGGAAGAGCCAGCTTCCATTCGCGACCAGAAGATAAGGGACCGGCGGATCGTATTCGAAGCGGAACCGCCCGGGCCGCTTGACATAGAGATTGCCGTCCCAGGCGCTGCCATCCGGATTGATCTGAATGAAGCGCGACTCCATCGTGTGGATGCCGTTCAGATAGTCTTGGATGCGGTTGATGTCGCCGACCGCTTCGGGATCGGTGAGCGGCCGGGTGACGGCGCCCGCGGACGGTACGAGCGGCGGAAACGCCAGCAAGGTGACCGCGGTCGCCGCGGCGAGCGCGCCGCGCCGGCTAAAAGCCGCCGCCAGCCAGGATCTCGCGCTTGCCGACGTGATTCGCAGGCCCAACGACACCTTCCTTCTCCATGCGCTCGATGATGCGCGCCGCACGGTTGTATCCGATCTGCAGGTGCCGTTGAACAAAGCTGGTCGATGCCTTCCGTTCCTGGAGAACAAGCGCGACCGCCCGGTCATAAAGGTCGTCGCCCGAGCCGCCGTTTCCGCTGCCGTCGAATTCACCACCGAACTCACCTTCCATATCTTCGGTTACAGCATCGATATAGGTAGGCGAGCCCTGATCGCGAAGGAAATTCACGACATTTTCAACTTCGTCATCGCCGACGAACGGGCCGTGCACGCGGGTAATGCGCCCGCCGCCCGCCATATAGAGCATATCGCCCTGGCCGAGCAGCTGTTCCGCGCCCTGTTCGCCGAGGATCGTGCGGCTGTCGATCTTCGAGGTGACTTGGAAACTGATCCGCGTCGGGAAGTTTGCCTTGATCGTGCCGGTGATGACGTCGACCGACGGGCGCTGCGTCGCCATGATGAGATGGATTCCGGCGGCGCGCGCCATTTGCGCCAGCCGCTGGATCGACGCCTCAATGTCCTTGCCGGCGACCAGCATGAGGTCTGCCATTTCGTCGACCACGACCACGATGTAGGGCAGGGGCGACAGGTCGAGCGGCTGCTCCTCGATGATCGGCTCGCCGGTGTCCGGGTCGAAGCCGGTCTGCACCTTGCGCATCAGCTCCTCGCCGTTACGCGCCGCTTCCGTCACCCGGCGGTTATAGCCTTCGATGTTGCGGACGCCCAGCTTCGACATCGACTGGTAGCGCTCTTCCATCTCGCGCACGGCCCACTTCAGCGCGACGACCGCTTTTTTCGGGTCCGTCACCACGGGCGCCATGAGATGCGGGATGCCGTCATAGACCGACAGCTCCAGCATCTTGGGGTCGATCATGATCAGCTTGCAGGTTTCCGGATCGAGCCGGTACAGCAGCGAGAGGATCATCGCGTTGAGCCCGACCGACTTACCCGAGCCGGTGGTGCCCGCGATCAACAGATGCGGCATGCGGGCGAGGTCGGTGATGACCGGCCCGCCGCCGATGTCCTTGCCGAGCGTCAGCAGCAGCTTGCCGCCGGCCTTTTCATAGGAGCTGGAGGCCAGCAGCTCGCGGAGATAGACCGTCTCGCGCCGCATGTTGGGCAGCTCGATGCCGATGACGTTGCGCCCCGGAATGACCGCGATGCGCACCGAGACCGCGCTCATCGACCGCGCGATGTCGTCCGAGAGGCCGATCACCCGGCTGGTCTTGGTGCCGGGCGCAGGCTCCAGCTCGTACAGCGTCACCACCGGACCCGGGCGCACCTTGACGATCTCGCCGCGGACGCCAAAATCCTCGAGCACGCTTTCGAGCAGTCGCGCATTCTGGTACAGCGCCTCTTCGTTGACGGCGCGAGCATCGGCCGGCAACTCGGGCCCCTCGGTCAGGAGCTCGAGCGGCGGCAGATCGAAGCCCTCGTCGGTGCGCGGCAGGTTGAGCGAGCGCTGCCGGGCGGCGAGCCCGCGCTTGCTCTGCTTCGGCCGCACCGGCGGCGTTTCGACGAGGTCATCGCGCCGGAGCGACGGCTCGGGCGCGGCCACGGCGATGGGTTCTGCCGGTTCTTCGCTGCGGCTGAGCACGGGCTCGCGCCGGACGCGGCTGCGCCCGGTCGGCACCTCGATGGGAACCTCGCGCTCACGGCGCTCGCGCAGCCAACGTACCGGAATCCAAAGCGCATAGCCGATGCGGCGGCCGATACGCTGCGCCCATTCCGCGCCGTTGCGCCATTCCTCGCCGCTGTAGGCGAGGACATAGAACATGACCGTGCCGGCGAGGGCGCCGAAGATCGCGAAGATGATGAAACCGTCGACATGGGCGCCCGTCAGCGCGATCGCGCCGATCAGCCGCGCCAGGATCGCCCGGCCCACGACGCCGCCGAAGCCGGTGTCGAGCGGCCAGGCGGACGGGCGGTCGAGGGCGGCGAAAGCGAGCGCCGCGAGCACGAGGCCGACCGGCAGCAGGGCGACCCGCAGCAAGGCGTTTTCCAGCACGTGCCGGCGCATCAGCCGCGCGCCCCAGGCCCCGAAGACGGGAATTAGCAGTCCGGCCGCGAGGCCCAATGTCTGCAGCAGGAGATCGCTCGCGATCGCGCCGGGCCGGCCCATGAGATTGCGGACCGGCAGGCCGCTCGCCGTATTGAAGGACGGATCCGCGGGCCGGTAGGTCGTCAGCGCGAGCAACAGGGCGACGGCTGTAAGGCACAGGGCGAGGCCGATCAGCTCGCTGGCCCGGCGCTTGAAGAACATCCCGGCGCCGGGCGGCAGGAACGCGGTTTTTTGACTCGCAGACGCCATTGGCTATCCGTCCGACATGCCGTTGTGTTCCGGCGGCGATTGCCGCCGATCAACAAGGTCGTTTTGCAGGTTGCCGAATTTCAAATTCAACATCTTCACAAGAGCTCTGCAAATGTTGGCTGAGTCGCCGCAAGTAATAAATCGAACTTGCAAGAATTGCGTGCGGGAGTTTAGCTTCCGATGCCGCCGGACACAAGCGCACTCGCCCGCCCACATTATGGCCGGCTTGCCGACTATTTTATTTACATTGAGCGAAGAAACGCCCGGAAGGATGGGGAACCCTTCCGGGCGCTCGTGTGGAGGGGACGGCCTCCACTTGCCCGGGCATGGCTGCCTGTCCCGGACAAGATCGACAAGGATGGCCGCGTGGCGACGACCATCCCTTGCTTCTACTAAAGCGCGTCCGCGTCGGTCTCTCCGGTGCGGATGCGAACCGCTTTGCGGAGATCCATAACGAAAATCTTGCCGTCGCCGATCTGGTTGGTTTTCGCGGCGGCGGTGATGGCCTCGACGACCTTGTCCGCGACGTCCGCTGTCACGGCGACTTCGATCTTTAGCTTCGGCAGGAAGCTGACGGTGTACTCCGCGCCGCGGTAAATCTCTGTCTGGCCCTTCTGGCGGCCGTACCCTTTGACTTCCGTGACCGTGAGCCCTTCGATCCCCATTCCGGTCAGTGCCTCACGGACGTCATCAAGCTTGAAGGGCTTGATAATTGCCATGATCAGCTTCATTGGTTTTTCCTTTCGCTGGCCGTGGGCCCGATTCGACGCCCCGGCGGTAGTCGATTGCGCAAAGCCCCTTAGCCAAGGGGATAATCAAGAAACGTGCCGACGGGGATACCGCCTAACATATTGAAGAATAATCCGCTCGTTTGAGCCTCTGGTTGTCCGGCTGCCCGGTCAAGGCGCATTTGCCTAAAAAATCAGCAGCCAGCATGCGCAGTCGTCCCGCGGTGGGGACCGGCATGAGAAAAGGGGGGCCGAAGCCCCCCTTTTCCGTCCCTCCCGCCGGGCACCGGCGGTGCTGAAGTAGGGAAGGCTAGGGCACGGTCTCACCGTGCAGGTTGAGGTCGAGACCATCGCGCTCGGTCTCGGCATCGACCCGCAGGCCGATGATGACATCGACGATTTTCAGCAGGATGAAGGTCGCGATCGCGTCATAGACGACCGTCACCGCCACGCCATAGAACTGCAGGCCAACTTGCGCGGTATTGCCTTCGAGCATGCCCGCCGTGCCGCCGATCGCCTTGACGGCGAAAACACCCGTCAGGATCGCGCCGATCGCGCCGCCCACGGCGTGGACGCCGAAGGCATCGAGCGAGTCGTCGTATCCGATCATCAGCTTGAGCTTGGACGCCGACCACCAACAGCCCGCGCCGGCCACGATGCCGATCACCAGCGCGCCGCCCGGGCCGACGAAGCCCGATGCCGGCGTGATGGCGACAAGGCCGGCGACCGCGCCGGAAATGATGCCGAGGACGCTGGGCTTGCCGACGAACGCCCACTCGACGAACATCCAGGCGAGTGCCGCTGCCGCCGTCGCGATTTGCGTGACCGCCATCGCCATGCCGGCCGAGCCGTTCGCGGCGACCGCCGACCCGGCGTTGAAGCCGAACCAGCCGACCCACAGCAATGATGCGCCGATCAAGCTGAGGACGAGGTTGTGCGGCGCCATGTTCTCTTCGCGGTAACCGAGGCGCTTACCCAGAACGAGCGCGCAAACGAGGCCGGCTACGCCGGCGTTGATGTGCACCACCGTGCCGCCGGCGAAGTCGAGCACGCCAGCGCCGCCGAGGAAGCCGCCGCCCCATACCCAGTGGCAGATCGGCGAGTAGACCAGCAATGACCAAAGGGTCATGAAGACGAGCATGGCGGAGAACTTCATGCGATCGGCGAAGGCGCCGGTGATCAGTGCCGGCGTGATGATCGCGAAAGTCATCTGGAAGGTCATGAACACGCTTTCGGGGATCGTGCCGGACAAGGTGTCCTTGCCCATGCTCTTGAGCATGAATTTGCCGAGCCCGCCGACGACCGAGTTGCCGGCATCAAAGGCGAGGCTGTAGCCGATGATCGTCCAGAGCACGGTCACGAGGCAGGTGATGGCAAAGCTTTGCATGCACGTCGCGAGCACGTTCTTCTTGCGCACCATGCCGCCGTAGAAAAGCGCCAGGCCCGGTATTGTCATCAACAGGACCAGCGCGGTCGACGTCAGCATCCAGGCCGTGTCGCCAGTATCAAGTTTCGGTGCATCCGCCGCCAGAGCCGGGGTCACGGCCGCAAATACCGCTAGAGCGGCCGCGGTGAACGGCACGCCGATTTTCGAAAGTTTTTTCACATTCATGATGATCATGATACTCCCCTTAAATCGCATCGGCGTCGATTTCGCCGGTGCGGATTCGAACCGCCTTCTCCACGTCCATGACGAAAATCTTGCCGTCGCCGATGCGTCCGGTGGAGGCCGTCCGCTGGATCGTTTCCAGGACGGAATCCAACCGATCGTCGGTAATGACGACTTCGATTTTCACCTTTGGAAGAAAATTCACGGTGTATTCCGCACCGCGATAGATTTCAGTTTGCCCCTTTTGACGCCCGTATCCCCTCACTTCACTGACGGTCAGGCCTTCAATGCCCAGGGCAGTAAGCGCCTCGCGAATCTCTTCAAGCTTGAAAGGCTTGATGATTGCAATCACCAGCTTCATGGGCGCACTCCTTGTCCTCGGTTGTTTCAGCCAATTGCTGGCCAGCATTGGAGCAGTGCTCGCCTGTCGGCCGACGTCTGACTTTCCCGTCAATTACAAGAAGCATGCCGATTCGTCCGGCCGCGTGATTCGGTTGGATTCCCAAGGGAATGACGGTATTCAGATGCAGTGATGGTCAAATCGATAGCGGCAGAATGATCAAAATTTATGCAAAAAGGCGCTTTTGCTTAAGATTCGAGCGGAAATAAGGCGCGGCAGTTTGACGACTGGACGGTTGCTCAACCAGGAGCGAGGGTAAGCGGATGATGCAGGGTGAGGACGGCGAATCGCCGCAACGTCTGGACGCCGACGTTCTGATCGTCGGCGGCGGCATGGCGGGCATGACGCTTGCCTGTGCGCTGGCCGGCGCCGGCATCGCGGTTGTGGTGATCGACCGCGAGCCTCCGGCGGCGACGGTCGCGCCCGACTATGACGGCCGGGCGTCGGCGGTCGCGCATGCATCCGCCATGGCGTTCAAAGGCATCGGCGTCTGGCCCTTGCTCGAGCCGTATGCCTCGCCGATCGCCGACATCCGGGTGGCCGACGGCCATCCGATACGCGGCATCTCACCCTTGTTCCTGCATTACGACCACCGCGACCTGGGTGACGATCCCTTTGGCTATATTATCGAGAACCGCCATATCCGCGTTGCGTTGCACGCCTTTGCCGGGCGCCTACCGAAGCTGACGCTGCTGGCGCCGGTGACCATGACGGCGCTCACCCGGGACAGCCATCAGGTCGAGGCGGGTCTCGCCGACGGCCGGCGCATTCGCGCCAGGCTTGCCGTCGCCGCCGACGGCCGGTCGTCCCAAGTCCGCCGCGATGCCGGCATCAGGGTGACGAGCCTGCGCTACCGGCAAACCGCGATCGTCTGCACCGTGCGTCATGAGCGGGCGCATCACGGCGTCGCCGTCGAGCTATTCCTTCCAGGCGGCCCGTTTGCGATGCTGCCGATGACGGAAAACCGCAGCAATGTCGTCTGGAGCGAGCGGTCGGATCTGGCCGCGGCCTACCTCGCGCTCGGCGACGATGCCTTCTTGGAGGAGCTGAAACGCCGCTTCGGTGATTGGCTCGGCGCGATCAGCCTGACCGGGCCGCGCTTTTCCTACCCGCTCGGCGTTCAGCATGCGGCGCGCTATACGGCGTCCCGGCTCGCGCTGATCGGCGATGCGGCGCATGCGATCCATCCGATCGCGGGCCAGGGGCTCAATCTCGGCTTGCGCGACGTGGCGGCGCTGGCGGAGCTAATCGTCGACTCCCACCGCCTCGGGCTGGATCCCGCGGGTCCCCAAGTGCTCGACCGCTACGAACGCTGGCGCCGGTTCGACAACATGCTGCTGACGGCGGTAACCGATGGGCTTAATCGGCTGTTCTCGAACGATATCGGGCCGATCCGTCTCGCCCGGGATATCGGTCTCGCCGGGGTCAACCGGCTGCCGCCGCTGAAGCGCTTCCTGATGCGCCATGCCATGGGCGTCGTCGGCGACCTGCCGCGTCTCGTCCGCGGCGAAGCGCTTTAACGTCGTTTCGGAATTACGGGTCGCGGCTCAAGCCGTGCTCGGCGAGCGCGTCGAGATAGGCCTGCCAGAGCTGGTCCTTCTCGCGTCCGAGCCGGTAGAGATAGGCCCAGCTGAAGATGCCGGTGTCGTGCAGGTCGTCGAATTTGATGCGGACCGCGTAGTTTCCGACCGGCTCGACGCCCATGATGCCGACATGCCGCCGCCCGGCGACCAGGGTTTTCTGGTCGGGACCGTGGCCCTGCACTTCCGCGGACGGGCTCTCGACGCGCAGAAATTCGGCCGGCAGCGCAAACCGGCTGCCGTCGTCGAAATCCACCTCGAGGATTTTCTCCTGCTTGCGCAGCCGGATCTCGGTCGGCCAGTGCTCGGTCTTGAAGTCATCCGTCGGCATGACAGCGCGCCTGCGCTCAGTCTTCGATGACGCGCGCTTCGTCGACCAGCATGATCGGAATGCCGTCGCGGATCGGATAGGCGAGCTTGGCCTGCTCGCTGATCAGCTCCTGATTTTCACGGTCATAGATCAGCGGCCCCTTGGTCAGCGGGCACACCAGGCGCTCCAGCAGCTTCCGGTCGACTTCCGATCGTGTCGGCATTGTCTTTTCCTTCGTCATGCTATTGCGGGGCGGCGTGGCCGGGCGCTTTGGCATGGGCCGACATCTCGACCAGCGTCGTCAGGATTTTGCTGCGTTCCAGAAGATTCGGCGCTTCGAGCAGCGCTTGCTTCTCGGATGCTTCGAACGGACAGATCATCGACAGGCAGGTCACCAGCCGCTCATCGGCGCTTGCCTCGATCGCGTTCCAGTCCGCCGAGATGCCGTGCGCCGAGAAATAGCCTTTGAGTGACCCCATCAGGCGCGCCCGCTCGATCCGCGTTTCGGCCTCCGCATTCAGGTCGCCCCGGTAGCGCGACCAGTCGGCGACCACCGGACGGTAGCCGCGTTTCAGCGGCAGCTCTTCCTCGATATCGAAGCGGCTGACCCCCTTCAGCGTCAGCAGGAACCGGCCGTCCTCGGTTTCCTGGAAGGCGGTGATCCGGCCGGCGCAACCGGTGCGGTAGACCGGCGGGTTGGGTTGCGTGTTTTCATGCTCGGTCGGCTGGACCATGCCGATCATGCGGCCCGCGCCGAGCGCGTCCTCGACCATGTGCAGATAGCGCGGCTCGAAGATGTTGAGCGGCAGCTCACCGCGCGGCAGCAGCAGGACCCCGGTCAGGGGAAAAATCGCAATCTGCGACGGCAAGGCGTCGAAACCGGGGTCGAAGGTGCTCATGCAAACAGGACCGACGACAGCCGTTGCCGGCCTTCGATGGTGGCCGGATGGGTTGGGCCGAGCGCGTCGAAGATCTTGACCAGCTCCTTGCGCGCGGCGTCCTCGTTCCACGTCCGGTTACGGCGCACGATCTCGAGCAGCTCATCGATCGCGCGCTCCGCCTGGCGCTGGGCATAGGCGGCGAGCGCAAGCTCGAAGCGCGCCTCGTGATCGTTGGGGTTCTGCTGCACGCGGCTTTCGAACTCCTGCATGCGGCCGGATGCTTCCTGCGCCTTCTCGGCCAGCTCGAGCGACGCGCGAACCGCGGCGACATCCGGATCGTTACGCTTCGTCTCCGGCAGGGTGGCGAGCAGCTGCTCGGCCGCGTCCGGCTGCCCGGTCTCGGCATAGCAGCGCGCCATGCCGGCGATCGCTTTCACGTTGTCCGGCTGCTGCTGCAGGATGCGGCCGTAAAGCGCGCCGGCGGTCGACACGTCGCCGGCGGCGATGGCCTCCGCGGCTTGCTCCAGCATTTGCTCGGTCGGCGTCGGGCCGACCTCGCCGCCGCTCGCCCGGATCAGCCGTTCGATGAAGGACTTGATCTGGCTTTCCGGCAGCGCCCCGACGAACCCGTCGACAGGCTGCCCGCGGACGAAGGCGAAAACGGCGGGGATGGACTGAATGCGAAGCTGCTGGGCGATCGCCGGGTGTTCCTCGATGTCGAGCTTGACCAGCTTCACGGCGCCGGCCCGCTCCGTCACCGCCTTTTCCAGCAACGGGCCGAGCTGTTTGCACGGGCCGCACCAAGGCGCCCAGAAGTCAACGATCACCGGCACGGTCATGCTGGCTTCGAGCACGTCCGCCGCGAAGGCCTGGGTGGTGGTGTCTTTTATGAGCGCGCCGCGGTCCGCGGCGGGGTCCGTCGCGCCGGCCCCTGGTGCTGCGCCGCCTAGAATGTCCTGCATGCTCAACATACCCTCATGTTCTTTCAACGCCGGTGAGCGGCGCTACTGCCTGCGTGATCGCGGTCCGAGGTTTACACGATTAAATGGCCGCTTGGCACCCTTAAGGCAAGGGCCTCCCTCATATCGGCGCACCGAAATCGATGATCTCCGGGACGTGATGCTCCGCTTCCAGGAAACGCAGCAGCCCGTCGGGAGAGACCGCGGTCGTCATGTCGTTGCGGAGCGGATGGGCGTTGACCGGGCCTTTTTCGAGCGCGCCCTTGTCGAGCACGACTGAAGTCCGCCCTGCCCGGTCGTTGACCACGCCGAAGGGGGTCACCGAGCCCGGCTGCACGCCAAGCACTTCCAGCAGCAGCTCGGCGCTGCCGAAAGACAGGCTGCCCTGGGCGCCAAGCCGCCGCTTGAGCGCCTTCAGGTCGATCTGCCGCTCCTCCAGCGCCGTAACCAGCCAGATGCGCTTCTTTTTGTCACGCAGGAACAGGTTCTTGACATGCGCGCCCGGCAGCGTGCCGCGCAGCGCCTTGGCTTCCTCGACCGTGAAGACCGGCGGGTGGCTGTGGGTCTGAAAGTCGATGCCAAGCGCCTCGAGCCGCTGGAACAGCCCTTCCGCGCCAAGCGGTTGCTCATCCGTCATGGCGGATTTCATAGCGCGGGCGGGGCACTCGCCGCAACCGCAGGGGGCGGGGGCCGGGCGCACGGATTTCTTGCTTTGGCGACCGCGATGGGTATTATCCCGCGCTGGAACGCGGGCGTAGCTCAGGGGTAGAGCGCAACCTTGCCAAGGTTGATGTCGTGAGTTCGAATCTCATCGCCCGCTCCATTTTCTCCCATCCCATCGCCGACGGTATCCATCCCCCCGGGTGCGGCGCTGTGCGCCACTTGCCGGACCCAGCCCCGCGGGCCTATGGTTCGCTGCCGGTCCGGGCGGCATGGGGTCCCCGGCCGAATAAGGGTTTCCGCATCCATGTCCTCGCCTGTCGTTGATCCCGAGGGGAGCGACAAAACGGCCAAGCGCCGGAGCCTGCGCACCGACCTCCTCGCCATTGTCGCCATCGTCAGCGTCGTCGCCCTGATCGATTCCGAGATGATTGCCTATGGCGTCCCCGGCATCTTCGTCGCCTCCGAGCTTTTTCACCTGCCGACGCTCATCACCTACGCCGCCGTGACCCTGCTCGGCCTGCTCTGCCTCTGGCTGAGCATCTGGCTCGCCCGCCAGGTCTGGAAGGTCGAGCACACGCTGAAATCGGGGCAGGGCTAAGCTTAGCCGCAGTGCCTGGCGTCCGCGCGGACGGGTGGCGAGGCGCGGAATCAGAGGCGGCCGGGCTCACCCGAAGGCGCGCTGCGGCCGCGCATCGGCGCCGGCCCGGGGGCCGGCTTCAGGTCGTTGGACGCGCTCTTACCCGCAGCATTGGCCGGCGCGCCGTCCTTGGCGGGCCGCACGATGCGCGACAGTGGGAAGATCAACGTCGCCTTGGTGCCGACGCCGGGCGCGCTCTCGAGCTCCAGCTTGCCGCCATGCAGCTCGATCATCCGCTTGGTGAGAGGCAGGCCGAGGCCGGTGCCCTCATGCTTGCGGCTGAGCGACCGGTCGACCTGAACGAAGGGCGCCAACGCCTTCGGAATGTCGTCCTTGGTCATGCCGACACCCGAGTCCTCGACCGCGAAGACGAAGCCGCGCGCCGGATCGCACAGCGCGGTGACCGACACGCGGCCGCCCGGGTCGGTGAACTTGATCGCGTTCGACAGCAGGTTCGCCAGCATCTGCTTGAACTGACGCGGGTCGACGCGAAGCGGCGGCAAGGTTTCCGGGCAATCGATCTTCAGGGTGACGCGACCGCGCTCGGCGCGATCCTTGACCAAGGTCTCGACGGCCCGGATAGCGGCGCGAACGTCGAGCTCCTCTTCGTCCGGCTTCAGTGAGCCGCGCTCGATCTTCGAGAGGTCCAGGATATCGTTGATCAGCGACAGAAGGTGGCGCGCCGAATCATGAATATCGCCGGCATATTCGCGGTACCGCGCGCTGCCGACCGGGCCGAACGCTTCGATACGCATCAGATCCGAGAAGCCGATCACCGCGTTGAGCGGCGTCCGTAGCTCATGGCTCATCATGGCGAGGAATTCCGACTTGGAACGGTTGGCCAGCTCGGCCTCTTCCTTCGCCCGCGAAATGTCGGCGATGCGGATTTCCAGTTCCCGGTTGGCGCGTTGCAGATCGCGGCGGACCTGCAGCAGGCTGACGAGCGTCATGACGATGTAGCCCACGAGGATCAGGGCGGTGACGAACATGACCGACCGATAGGCGCTGTTCTCGGCATGCAGGGCCGATTCCTTGCGCCGGTAGGATTCCAGCACGTTGTCGAGAAGGCGCAGGCCGCTCACGGTGAGCAGCTCCTTCAGCGTCCAGTCCGCCTCGGTCCGGTGCGTCACGATCACTTCGCCGTCGCGGAGCAGCGCGGCGATTTTTTGCGCGACCGGCGGCGATGACGCGGCCGCGAGCTGCTGCAGCCGGGCGACGCTCTTGCTGATGTTGGCGACGCGGGCCGCGGAGGCCTCGATGTGATAGCGAAGGACCGCGATTTCGAAGGCGTCGAGCGCGCGCTGGAGCGTGCCCGACTGGCCGCCCGCCGCGGCCGACAGCGCCGCGGCCATCGCCGGGAAGGAGCGCAGCGAGTCGCGGACCGTGGCATTGCGCATGCGGAAGCGCCGCAGCAGGTTCTTGCGCTTCTCCAGCAAGGCTCCGTAGTCGCGAAGCGACGCGGCGAGCCCTTCCGGGGCGTTGTCGAGGGACTCGCTGATATTCTTTTGCAGGGCGGCGAGCAGACCGGTCATCCGGTCGGTCAGCCGCATCAGCGCATCGTCGCTCGACGGCAGCCCGACGCGGATCTTCAAGGTGTCGCGGTCGACGGTCTGCTCGAGCTGGCGCAGGGATTCGAGGCGGGAGCGGATGCGCGCGAGCTCGTCGAAATCGACGGATTGGGCGCGGAAAAAGGCGTAAGCGAGGCCGCCGATGGTCGCCAACAAGAGTAGGAGGCGGAGGTTGCTGGCTCTATGCAATTTCCAACGGCGTCCCTGTTGCGTCGCCGGCCGGCGGCCGGGTCCTTATTGTTTCGACGGCGGCGCCATGCCGGTGGCCGTTTACGTGAATTCTTGGCCGCCGCGCGCCGCTGCCGGGGAAGCTTGGCGCCGGGTCCAGCGATAGCTTCCATCATCGTTCACGTTGCTTAACCAGGCGTTAACGACGGCCATAGCCTGCCGTGGATTCGTCGGCGGGATGTGAATAAAATCAGTCGATTACGACCAATCCGGCGGAAAGCCCACGCCGTTGCGCGCGGCGCGGCAACGCGCTTAAACTGGCTGAGCGCGGTCCCAATCGGGATCGCCGATCCGACAGCCGCCGCAGGGAGCCCGGGCGAGGCTCCGGCGAGCGACGCCATGGAACATTGACGGAAAAGGAGAACGGGCCGTGAAGACAGGTCTAGAAGGGCGCGCCGTGCTGATCACCGGCGCGGGGCGAAATATCGGCCGGCGCATGGCCGTGATGTTCGCCGAGGAAGGCGCGAACCTCGCCATCTGCACGAGCCGCAACATGGACGGGCTCGACGCCACGGCGGCGGAGGCGGAAAAGGCCGGCGCCAAGGTGATTGCCCAACAGGTCGATGTCACCGATCCGAACGCCGTCGACGGTTTCGTCGCGCGTGCGCACAAGGAGTTCGGCCGGATCGACGTCGTCGTGAACAACGCGGTCTACCGGTCCGAGGGCGACCTCCTGGAAGAGCCGGTCGAGAGCTGGATGCGCAATATCGCGGTCAACCTCCACGGCCCCTATTACATGTGCAAGGCAGCCGTCCCGCACATGATCGAGCGCAACTGGGGGCGAGTCGTCAACTTCTCGGGCATTGCGCCCTATCTTGGCTCCTATCCCGGTAAGTCGATGGTCAAGCTCGGCATCGTCGGCTTCACCCGCGGTCTCGCCAAGCAGT
>CAZPFL010000004.1:0-58981 GCA_964585785.1 uncultured Rhodospirillaceae bacterium | reverse complement strand
GCGGGCTGGCCGCCGAAGTTGAGCGCGATGTTCGGCACCGGCGCGCTCGCCGCGAGACGCCAGTTCAGCGCCTCGATCGGCACCTCGCGCACCGTACGCTCGAATAGCTGCTGATAGGCGGCGAAGAAGGCCTCGCGCAGCCCGTCCGTCGTCTGGCTGCCAAGCGTGCTGTTCGGCACCGGCACGGAAATCTCGAAGCCCTGGCCGACATGGCGCATGTCGGCGATGCGGGTCATCGTGATCTCGTCCGCCCGCGCGCCGGCCTCGACCAAGAGCGCCTTCGCCTCTTCTTCCATCTCGGCGAAGAGCGCGTTGAGATGCGGCCAGTCGATCTGCTCCAGCCGCGACACATAGCTGCGCACATAGTCGATCGCGGGCGCGGCGACGAGGAAGCCGAGCGCCGAGGTGACGCCCGCGCCCAGCGGCACGATCAGCCGCTTGAGCTTGAGCAGCTTGGCGAGGTTGTAGGCGTGCACCGGACCGGCGCCGCCGAACGCGATCATGGCGTAGCGGCGCGGATCGCGCCCTTTCTCCGCGAGATGCATGCGGGTCGCCGCCGCCATGTTCTCGTTGACGATGTTGTGGATGCCGACCGCCGCTTCCAGCGTGGTGAGCCCGAGCGGCTTCGCCAGCTTCTCGCTGATCGCGCGCTCGACCGTGGCAAGATCGAGCGCCATCTCGCCGCCCAGGAAATAGTCCGGGTTGAGATAGCCGAGAAACAGGTCCGCGTCCGTCACTGCCGGGTTGGCGCCGCCGAGGTTGTAACAGACCGGTCCCGGGTTCGAGCCCGCGCTGCGCGGCCCGACCTTGAGCAGGCCCATGGCATCGACGTTGGCGAGACTGCCGCCGCCGGCGCCGATCTCGATCATGTCGACGACCGAGACCTTGAGCGGCAGGCCCGAGCCCTTCATGAAGCGCCGTACGCGGCCCGCCTCGAAATCGTATTTATGGTCCGGCTTGCCGCCGTCGATCAGGCACATCTTCGCCGTCGTGCCGCCCATGTCGAAAGAGATGAGGTTCTTGTCCCCGGTGAGCCCGCTATAGAAAGACGCGGCCATCGCGCCCGCCGCCGGACCGGACTCGATCAGCCGGATCGGAAAGGTCTGCGCCGAGCGCACCGTCGTGATGCCGCCGCCCGACAGCATGATGTAAAGCTGCCCGTTGGTGCCCATGTCGCGCAGCTTTTTGTCCAGGCGCTCGAGATAGCGCAGCATCATCGGCTGGACATAGGCGTTGGCGCAGGCGGTGCTCGTCCGCTCGAACTCGCGGATCTCGGGCGCGATCTCCGACGAGATCGTCACCGGCACACCGCCGAATTCTTCGGCAAGGATCGCCTTCGCCCGCCGCTCGTGGTCCGGGTTGCGGTAGGCATGCATGAAACAGACGGCCAGCGCGTCGACCTTCTCCTCCTCGACCAGCTTTTTCGCGACCTCACGGAAGCCCTGTTCGTCAAACGCCTCGAGCTCCTCGCCGTCGGGCGCCATGCGGCCGGCAACCTGGAAGCGCAGGTAGCGCGGCACCAGCGTCGGAGGGTTCTCCAGGAACAGGTCGTAGAGGTCGTAACGGATCTCGCGTCCCATCTCGAGCGAGTCCCGGAAGCCCTTGGTCGTGATCAGGCCGACCTTGGCGCCGGTGCGCTCGATGATCGTGTTGGTCACCAGCGTCGTGCCGTGCACCACACTGTTCAGCCGGCCGGCATCGGTCCCCGCTTCCTTCAGCAGCCGCGCAACGCCTTCGGTGATGGCGATGCTCGGGTCTTGCGGCGTGGTCAGGCGCTTGCCGGTAAAGATGAGGTCGCGCTGCTCGTCGACCAGAACGAAATCGGTAAAAGTGCCGCCGACGTCGACGCCGACGCGAACGCGTTTATCCATTCTTCTTGTGTCCTGTCTTCCTGTGCCGTCACATCGCTACGACCGGCCGTAGTCACGGCGCGCCGCCGCCGCCGTTACATAGCCGTTCTTGATGTCTTCTTGTATCTGCGTGGTCGCGCGTTCCGCCGGGTCGCCATAGCCGCCGCCGCCGGCATAGCGCATGTGGAGGCGCATGCCGGGGCCGATCTGCGTGCGCGACTTCTGATGCGGCACCGAGCCATCGCTGAAGCTGATCTGGCTGGGCGCACCGTTCTTGCCGCCGAGCACGCCGACGGCCGGGTGATACCAGCGGTCCGACAGCAGCGAGAGCTGCAACGGGGTGTTGGAGCGATTCTCGATCTCGCATTCCTGGCCGAGCCCGCCGCGATACTTGCCCGCACCGCCGGAGTCCGTCCGGTACTCCTTACGCCAGACGATCAGCGGCGAGATGCTCTCGAACGCCTCGATACTGCCCGCGCCTGCGTTGGTCGGGAAGGCCGTGGTCGACAGCCCGTCCTTGTGCGGGCAAGCGCCCATGCCGCCGCTGGCGAAGAGGATCTGCGAGAAGCGATTGCCCTGCCGGTCGCTGCCGCTGAACACGGCGCGCATCGAGGGCGCGCTGCCGCTGTCCGCCAGCACCAGGTCGGGAATTGCCTGCGACAGCGCGTCGTAGATCACGCCGACCAGCAGATGCCCGGTGAGCTGGCGCGCGTTGCAGGGCGCCGGATAGCGCGGGTTGAGGATGCTGCCCTCGGGCGCCGTCACCGTGATCGGCCGGTAGGAGCCTTCGTTGCGCGGCGTGCGCGGGTCGAGCGCGCATTTGATCGGGTAGGCCGAGTAGGCATAGGTGTAATTCATCACGTTGTTGAGCCCACGGCCGATCTGCTTCGAGGTGCCCTCGTAGTCGATCGTCAAGTCGGAGCCGTCGATCTTGATCGTGCATTCGATGTGGGTCACGTCGTCGTCGAAGCCGTCGGCATCGAGCGCCGAGTGATAGGTCCCGTCGGGAACCTTCTCGATCGCCTGGCGCATCGCCGATTCCGCCCGGCTCTGCAGCGCGCCCGACAGCCCCTCGACATTGTCCAGCTCGGCGTCCCCGAGGAACTCGACGAGCCGCCGCCCGCAGACCTCGTTCGCCGTCACCTGCGCGTTCAGGTCGCCCAACACCTGGTCGGGCAGCCGCACGTTGCCGAGGATCATCTCCTTCAGCTCCTCGTTCGGCTTACCCTCCTTGAGCCACTTCATCGGTGGGATACGGATGCCTTCCTCGAACAGCTCGCGGCAGTCGGCCGACCACAACGAGCCGCCGATGTCGGGCGAATGCGCGATCGACCCCGAGAAGCCGACCAGCTTGCCCTTGTAGAAGATCGGCATGGCGACCGTGATGTCCGGCAAATGGCCGGTGGCGAGCCAGGGATCGTTGGTCAGCACGCAGTCGCCGGGCTTCCAGGTCTCCTTCGGGTATTTCGCCAGGAAGTGCTTCAGGGTGCGCGGCAGGATGCCCGAGAAGGACGGAATGCCGCCGGTATTCTCCGACAGCGAGTCGCCGTTGGCGTCCATCAGGACGGTGCCGAAGTCGTTCGACTCCCGCACGATGGTGGAGAAGGACGTGCGCAGCAGGGCGGCGGCGGACTCGTCGGCGATCGAGATAAGCCGACTCCAGAGGATTTCCAGCGTTACGGGATCGAATTGATCGGACCGCACTGACGTAGCGCTCATGTCACTCCTTCTCCTTGCCCTAGGCTGCGGATGAAAAACCTTGGAAGCGGCCCATAACGACCGCGGGCAGGCCATAGGCCCACCCGCTCCATTGGATGTTTCCGGGCCGCGGGACCGGCCGGATACTATCCCATGCCGCCATAGCTGGCACAATTCCTGACGCAGATTCCATGCCAAGTGGCCCGGGCGCTCGGTTGCGCGGAACGATCCGGCGCGGCGGCCGATTTGCCGCAATGGGGCGCCCGGCGATTCGCGCCGATGATCCGATCGAGGCGCGGATTGCTCAGATAAAAGGCAATTTCCGGGTCAGGACGATGCCGGCGCGGCATGGGGCGGGCGATGGCCGCCCGCCGCCCTAGCTGAACGGCTTGTCGGACAACAGCGAACGGTGGATCCAGCCCTGCTTGACGGACCGGCCGAGGGTGCGGATCTCGAGCCAGCTGCCCTTGTCGGCGATGATCTCGACGACGGTGGCGCGCTCCACCACGCCGACGACATCCGCGTTGGTACCCGGCTTCGACCGCAGATTGGCCGAGCTCGGGCGGATGAACATGCGGGTGCCGATGAGCGGCGAAATCTTCTCGTGGCTCTTCTTGCGGGGCGCCCAAAGGCTGGCGCCGAAGCCCTCGATCTTCGCCCCGATGCTCGAAGCGATCGAGCCGATGTTGTCCACGACAAAAGGCTTCGCGTAGGGGTAAGCGAAGAAGCCTGCGAGGGCGATGAGCCCAATCCCCGCAACGCGGCCCATGCCGCGCCATGGCACCCTGCCGACGGTCGCGCGATAGGCCTTGAGCAGGATGCTCGGCCCCTTGCGATCCCCGCGCCGGCTGGGCGCAGGGGTGTATTCGGGATCCGGCAGCTTGTCCTGCAGGGTCATCAGCGAGAGCCCGGGCTCCCCGCCATCAGACCGTGCCGACTCGTCGCCTTGCTCCGCCTTCGCCGCCTGCGCGGCGAAGGCCGTCCGCTCCCAGTCCGCGCGCGCGTCCGCGAAGCGGCGTTCCTCTTCCACCTGCCATTCGGCGCGCGCATCGCTGAGCTTCTTTTCGATTTGATCGCGCCAGGCATCGTCGCGCTCGATCAGCGCCGCCTCGTGCTTGCGCTCCCAATCCGCCCGCGCCGCCTCCAGCCGCCGATCGAAATCGGTCGAATGCGCCTGCGCCTCCTCGACCCGGCGTTCGAGCTCGCCCTGCCAGTAGCCGTCCCGTTCGGCGACCGCGGCTTCCTGGGCTATCTGGGCTTCCTCAGCGGCGGCCGCACGCGACGCCTCCACTTCCTGTTGCCACGACGATTTCGCCGTCTCCAGCGCTTCCTGCTGCTCGGCTTCCCATTCGAGGCGGGCCGTAGCCAGGCGCTGGTCCTGATCGCGCTTCCACGCCTCGGACGCCTGCGCAAGGTTCCGTTCGTTCTCGCGCTCCCAATCCGCCCGGGCCTCGGCGACGGCAGTCGCGCAGGCATCCGCAATGGCGTTCTCGATGCCGCTTTCCACGGCGCCGACGCGCTGGGAGGCAGCCTTCTCCATCTCGGCGCGCAGCTCCGACTGGCGGGCTTCGAATTCGGCGCCGAGCGTTTCGCGCGCTTCCGCGAGCTTCTGCTTCAGCTCCGCCGCATGCTCCTGCCGAAGCGCATCAAGCGCCTGGACATATTCCGCATCGACGGCTTTTCGAACCTCGTCGCGCGCCTTCTTGATCGCCGCCTCGTGCGCCTCTTCGAGCGTTGCCATCTCGGCCCGCAGACCCTTGACCCGCTCGTCTACAGCCGCAGCTGCGTCCCTTTCCGCCTTTTTCACAGTGTCATCGGCGCGCGCCAGCTTGGCCATGGCGTCGACGAGCTTGGCGTCGGTCGCCTGCATCGCCTTCTCCGCTGCGACCGCGCGGGCCTCGGCTTTTTCCAAGGCTTTGTCGAGCTGCGCCTTCTGCGTCTGCAGCTCAGCAAGCTCGCTGGCGACCGTCCGGCCCGCCTTCTCGGTCTCGCCGGTACGTTTCTCGAGCTCACCCGTTCGCTTTTCGGCCTCGGCGGCGCGCTTCTCGAGCTCGCTCGCCCGTTTCTCGGCCTCACCGGCGCGCCTTTCCATCTCGGCAGCGCGCTTTTCGGTCTCACCGGCACGCTTTTCCGCAGCCTGGAGACGCGCCTCCAGCTCGGAAACCGCCTGCGCCTTCGCCGCCTGTTCCGCAGCCTTCGCCCCGGATTCCGCTTTGATCCGGCGGAGCATCTGAGCCTCGACGGCCGCCTTGGCGTCCGCGACCTGCTTTTCGGCTTCGCGCTGCCAGGCGGTCTTGGCCTCCGCGAGTTTCTGTTCCGATTCCTTGCGCCAGGCCGCCTTGGCCTCGGCAAATTTCTGCTCGGCTTCCTTCTGCCAAGCCGCCTTCGCGTCCTTCAGCTGTTTCGAGGTTTCGGTGGCGTGCTTGTTCTGCGCCTCGGCCGAGTTGCGACGGGTCTCGGCCTCAAGCTCCGCCCGCATGGATTCGATCTTAGCCGCCATCTGCGCTTCCAGGTCGGCCTTGACCGCCGAAAGGTCGGGCGCGGGCGCTTCGGCCTTCGCCTTGCGCGCCGGGCGGGCGGCGGTTGCCGCGCTTTCAGCCGCCTTGCCCATCGTCCTGGGGGGCAAGCGCGGCGGCAGCGAGTCCGGATCGACTTCAAGAGCGAAAACGCCCACCGTATTGGCGAAGCCGTCGTCCATCGCCAGTACGCGGACCCACAGCGTATGCGACGTGAACCCGCCGTACGGTGGCACGTATTTGAGCCCGTCGAGATCGGCAAGGGACAGCGACCAGCTACGGTCGCCATTGTTCTGCCCCTTGGTCAGCCGCCCGCCGTTGAGCAGTCCTTCGACGCGGACCGTCAAGTCGTCATGATTGTCGTCGGCCGGCACGGCGGCCGCGATATCAAGGGGCACCGCGTCCAACAGGGAGCCAGGCCGCGTAGAAGCTGCCTGCGAGGCTGGCCGTGTCGACCGCTGTTTTCGGTCTGCCATCGACTGACTTACTCGTCCTTCGCAAAGTGGATGCGGTCGGGCGCATGACGCCGCCGGCATTTCCCGCCGAATCCCTCGAACGCCAAGCGCCGGCGGATCCGGGGCCTCTATCGCTGCCGATAGTGTCAAGAAACGGTTAAGGAAGTCTTCAAACGGTCACGAGGACGCTGATCCAGCGCGGATTTATAGGATGCGGGACGGTCGCCGCCTGATCTGCATTCGGTGCCGCCGCTGAAGGACGCTGATTAGAATAAACCATTATTCAACAACACCTTACGAAGAGAAATCCAAAGAATTTATGTCAAATCCGCCCTTTCGGCTTCTTGGGCGCGACGTCCCGCCCTTGGCGGCCACGCTATTCCCCTCGCGTTGACACGGCCGGTCCCCCTTTCCCACAATCGGCCAGATCGCCGAAAGACGCGATCCCGAGCCCGGCAGCGCCCAACCGAGGAAGGAACTCCGTGGCCTATGTTTTGAACGACGATCAGCGCCAAGTGCAGGAACTGGTGCGCCGGGTCGCAAGAGAGCGGGTCGCGCCGCGCGCCGACGCGATCGACCGGACGGCCGAATACCCCCAGGACATGTACGACCTGTTACGCGAGCTCGGCCTGTTCACGCTACCCTTCCCGCCGGAATACGGCGGCACCGGCAGCATGCTGTCGGCATGCATCGCGATCGAGGAGCTCGGCCGCGTCTGCTACAACACGGCCTATCTTCTCCTGGTGCAGTGGACGCCCTTTGGCGCGATCCTCGCCGGCGGCACCGATGACCAGAAAAAGCGGTATCTGCCGGGCCTGGCCAGCGGCGCGTTGCGCGCCGCGATTTCCACGACCGAGCCGCAGAGCGGGTCGGATGTCGCCGGGATACGCACCCGCGCGACCAAGGTCGACGGCGGATACCGGCTCAACGGCGCCAAGATCTGGTGCACGAATTCACCCGTCTCCGACATCATCCTGGTCGGCGCGCGGACCAGCGAGGAGCGCTCGGCGCGCGCTATCAACCTGTTCATCGTGGAGCGCGGCGCAAAGGGGCTCGAAATCGGCCGCAAGGAAGAAAAGATGGGCGCGCGGGGCGTGCCGTCCTGCCCGCTGTTTCTCGACGAGGTGTTCGTGCCCGATGCCAACCGGCTCGGCGCGGAAGGCGCTGGCTTCAAGATCGTCATGGAAGCGTTCAACCAATCGCGGCCGCTGATCGGCGCGCGCGGCGTCGGGTTGGCGCAGGGCGCCACCGATCACGCCGTCGAGTTCATCAAGAACCGCCACCTGTTCGGACAGACCGTCGCCGACTTCCAGGGCGCCCGCTGGATGATCGCCGACATGGCGATGCAGACCGAGGCGGCGCGCAACCTGGTCTACCGCGCGGCCGCGATGGTCGACGCCGGCGTGACCGGCACCGAGCTGGCGCCCATCGTCGCCATGGCGAAATGCTTCGCCAGCGACACCGCGATGAAGGTGGCGACGGACGCGGTGCAGCTTTTCGGCGCCTCGGGCATCTCGGCCGACTATCCGATCAACCGCTATTTCCGCGACGCCAAGGTGCTGCAGATCGTCGAGGGAACCAACCAGATCCAGCGCAACATCATCGCCAATGCGGTGCTGGGACGGTCGGCTCGGCGCTGAGCGGCCGCCGTTTGGCGCTGCGCGGAAAAAACATATAAGAACCGGACACCAGGATCGCCTGGAGACAATCAAAGGGAGCAGCAATGGAAACCGTCGGACTCGGCTTCTACTTCGAGGACCTTCCGGTCGGAAGACAGTTCAAGACCATCGGCCGTACCGTCACGGACGCGGACATCACCAACTTCATCAACTGCACGGGCATGGTCGAGGTGCTGTTCACCAATCTCGACTTCCTCTCGCACGAGTCCGACATCAAGGGCCGGGTCGCGCCCGGCGCGCTGGTCTACGCTTTCGCGGAAGGGCTGCTGGTTCAGGCGACCATGCAAAATACGGGTTTCGCCTTCCTGGGAATGGACTTCAAGATCGAGGGACCGGTGTTCTCCGGCGACACGATCCACGTGGAATGCGAGGTGATCGAAGCGCGGCGTAGCAACAGCCGGCCCAACCGCGGCCTGGTCCGCACCCGCAACCGCATCGTCAAACAGGACGGCACGGTCGCGATCACCTACACGCCGCTGCGCATGATCAAATGCCGCGACGCCAAGGCGGGAGCATAGTGGCATGGCGGCGACGGGAGGAACGAGCGCATGAGCGGCCCGCTTACCGGCATCCGCGTCATCGACATCACGATCAACGTGCTGGGCCCGGTGTCCACCCAGATACTGGGCGACATGGGCGCCGACGTGATCAAGGTCGAGACGCCGGACGGCGACCCGATGCGCCAGATGGTGCCGATGAACCATCCGGGCATGGGCGCGATGTTCATGAGCACGAACCGCAACAAACGCAGTGTCACCTTGGACCTCAAGCGGCCCGCCGGGCTGGAAGCGCTGATGCGGCTGATCGAGACGGCCGACGTCTTCGTGCACAGCCTCAGGCCGGGCACGGCTGCGAAGTTGGGCATTTCCTACGAAGCTGTCTCGGCGCGCAATCCGCGCATCGTCTACGCCTTCGCGCCCGGCTACCGGCCCGGCAGCAGCAAGCGCGATTACCCCGCCTTCGACGACGTGATCCAGGGCGAGAGCGGCATCGTCGCCATGATCGACCGCGCGAACGGCGAGCCGCGCTACGTGCCGATGGCGATCGCCGACAAGTTCTGCGGCCATACCCTGGCGTCCTCGATCGGCATGGCGCTGTTCAGCCGCGAGCGCACCGGCGAGGGACAGGAAGTGCATGTGCCGATGCTCGACACCATGTTGTCCTTCAATCTGATGGAGCATCTGTGGACCGACTTCCTTGATTCATCCACGGGCGAGCCGGGTTATGCGCGCATGTTCTCGCCGCATCGCCGTCCCTTCGCGACCAAGGACGGCTATGTCTGCCTGCTCGCCGTCACCAACGACCAATGGCGGCGCATGTTCGACGCGATGGAGCGGCCGGAACTAATGGACGATCCGCGCTTCCGCACGCTGACGCTTCGGGCCGAGAACATCACTGCGCTCTATTCGACCGTGGCGGAAGAATTCCGCCGGCGTCCGAGCGCCGAATGGTTCGAACGGCTGACCGCGGCCGGCATTCCGAACGGCCCGGTCAACAAGCTGTCCGAGCTCGCGAAGGATCCTTACCTCGTCGAAACGGGGTTCTTCCAAAGCTACGACCATCCGGTCGCCGGCCCGGCGGTGATGACAGCCATTCCCGTCGAGTTCACCAAGTCGCCCGGCAGCATCCGCCGGCCGCCGCCGGCGCTGGGTGAGCATACGCAGGCAGTCCTCGCCGAGCTCGGCTACGATACGGCCGACATCGCCGACGCATCGGGCGCCGCCGCCACCGCCGATACCTGACGACCATAACAGGACCTCGCTGGGCCGAAGTCGGCCCAGTGTCCGCAGCCCTTATCAACCGGAGTGCACCATGACCGACCGCTACAGCAAATACACTAAGTTCGAATTCGACCGGCCTGCCGACCGGGTGCTGCGCATCACGCTGAACAATCCGAAGACCTACAACTCGCTCGACGCCGAGGGCCACAATCAGTTCACCTATGTCTGGCGCGACATCGACGACGACCCGGACATCAGCGCCGTCATCCTGACAGGCAAGGGCAAGGCGTTCTCGTCCGGCGGCGACTTCGGCATGATCGAGCAGAACATGAACAACGAGATGGCGCGCATGCAGGCGTGGAAGGAAGCGCGCGACCTCGTTTACAACATCATCAACTGCAACAAACCGATCATCTCGGCGATCAACGGCGTCGCCGTCGGCGCAGGACTGGTGGCGGCGCTGCTCGCCGACATCTCAATCGCCGGCAAGGCGGCGAAGATCGTCGACGGTCACACACGGCTCGGCGTCGCGGCCGGCGACTGCGCGGTGATCAACTGGCCGCTCTTGTGCGGCATGGCGAAGGCGAAATACCTGCTCATGCTGTGCGAGCCGGTCGATGGCGAGACCGCGGAGAAGTACGGGCTGGTCTCGCTCTGCGTCCCGGACGAGGAGCTGCAGGACAAGGCGATCGAGGTGGCCAAGCGGCTCGCCGCGGGCGCGCCAAGCGCCATCCGCTGGACGAAATACGCGCTCAACAACTGGTATCGGATGATGGGCCCGGCCTTCGACGCGTCCACCGCACTGGAGATGCTTGGCTTCGCGGGACCGGAGGTGCGCGAGGGGCTCAAGTCCCATCTCGAGAAGCGGAAGCCGGTGTTCGACCCGGAATCACCGGTCTAGGGAAAGGCGGCCGGGCGCGCGCCGTTGACTCCGAGGCGCGCGCCCGGCTCCGAAAATTGGGCGGCGCTCAGCCGTCCTCGAATTTGAACTTCGACGTGATCGACTCGCCCACCTGCCAGCCGGCGCGCGCGCGCTGCACGATCATGTAGGCGCCCAGCAGCACGAGCGCGGCGCCCACCACCGGCCGGACCCAGCCTTCCATCATGAACAGCGGAATGGCGCTGATGATCGCCAGCAACGGCGTGAACAGCAGCGTCCACCGCTTGCTCTCGCTCGCCGCCTGATAGAAGGGAAACGCCGCCGAGAACACGGCGATGATCAGGAAGAAGAGCGACCATGGGCGGGTGAAGAACAGCAAGAAGTCCGGGCTGGTCGTAAAGGCCCGGTTCAGGTTGATCTCGGCGATATTGCCGAGGACGACGCCCAGGATCATCGGCACCAGCGGATAGCCGAAGGTCTTCATCAGGTAGCCCAGCACGCCGAACCAGAACATCGTCCAGATGTCGAAGGTCACGTTGTGCAGCGCGAACACGCCGATGGCGCAGTAGGACAGAATTACCGCCGCCAGCACATACATCCGCATGCGCGTCATCAGAATGAAGATGCGCAGGCCGAGCGCCTGCATCGCGATCATCACGAAATGCGCGAAGAAGAAGGCGATGAAGACGGAATAGGCCAGCACCGGCTTGTCGCTGATGAAGGACGGGCTCGGCACGATGTTATGCACGAGCAGCGCACCCAGCATCACCGCGGCCACTGCGTCGCCGGGAATGCCGAGCGCCATCATGATGGCGAGCGCGCCGCCGGCGGTCGCGTTGTTGGCGGACTCCGGCGCGATGATGCCGGGCGGATAGCCGGTCCCGAACTTCTCGGGCGTTTTCGACGCTTTCTTCGCCTGGTCATAGGCGAGGATGTTCGAGATCGAGCCGCCCGCCGCCGGCAGGACGCCGACGAAGATGCCGATCGCCGAGGATCGCAACAGGTTGACCCAGTCCTTGAAGATCAGGCGGATCGCCTCGCCATGCTGGATCTTCACGGCGGACGCCGTCTTGTCCATCATCGGCCGGCGCGCCGCCTCGCGGTCCTGAATGTCGGTCATGAGCTGGCTGAAGGCGAAAAGCCCGATCAGGACCGGCAGGTAGGCAAAGCCCTGCTCGAGGGATTCGATGCCGAAGGTGAGCCGGGAGACGCCGTTGATCTCCTCCTCGCCGATGGTCGCCGCGAGAAGGCCCACCGCGGCGGCGATCAGGCCCTTGACCATGTGCTCGCCGGCGAGGCTGGCGGTGATCGTTAGCGCGAAAATGATCAGCGAGAAATAGTCCCACGGGCCGAATTCGAGGCCGATGCGCGCGAGCGCCGGCGCGATCGTGACCAGCGCCGCCGCGCTCAGCAGGCCGCCGAAGAAGGATGACCAGATGCCCAAGCCAAGCGCCAAGCCAGGCTTGCCCTGACGCACCATGGGGAGGCCGTCGAAGGTCGTCGCCACCGCCGACGGCGTGCCCGGCACGCCGATCAGCTGCGCCGAGATGAGACCGCCGGACAAGCCACCGACGAAGACGCCGATCATGCACGACAGCCCTTCCGTCGGCGACATGCCGAAGGTGAAGGGCAGCACGAGGACCACCGCCATGGTGATCGTGAAGCCGGGGATCGCCCCGGCGACGATGCCGGCAAGCGTCCCGATCGCCAGCAGGATAAGATTCTTGACCGCGAACACGGCGAGGAACGCCGCGAGCAGGTTACCTAAGAAGATTTCCATGATTTTTCATTCCGGAAGCCGTTGCCCGTTGCCGCCTAAAGGTTCTTAAAAATCGTTCCTTGCGGCAGGAACACGTTCAGGCCGTGGGTGAAGACCGCCCAGATCAGACCGACCGAGACGAGCGCGATGAGAAAGTGGACAGCGTGATCGCGCAGCGTCCGGTGGCCGAGCAACGTGAGCGTCAGGAAGACGAACAGCCCGGCGCTCAGCAGCATGCCCAGCGTATCCAGCAACAGGAGAAACACCGCGAACATGAAAAAGCACCAGAAGGCGTTCCAGTGCCGGTCGACGAGCTCACCGACACTTTTCACCAGCGGCGGCGGCGATGGCCGGCGCATGGCCTGGACGAGATGCAGAACGCAGAGCACGGCCAGCAGGATGAGAATGACCCGCGGCCAGAGATCGGCATTCATCGCCGCGGACTCGAACACGGGAATGTAATATGTCTGCCAATAGACGATCCCGCTGAAGACAAGCAGCAGGAGCGCGGCGACGATTTCGCGATTGACCTTTATCATCGAGGCACCCTCCCGGTATGCACGGTCGCTGATGTGGCGCAGGAATGCGCCCGCCGCGCCCGATCAGGAGCGGCGGTCGCATCCGGCGACAAACGATCTCAGGATTTCTTTTTCTTCTGGGGCCGGTAGAGCCCGACGGCGATCGCGTCCGACTTCCAGGCCTCGAATTCCTGCTTCCACCAGTTCGCGTAGTCCTGGCCGCCGAGATAGACGACGAAGCTGCCCTTCTCCTCGATCTGGCGCTTGAACGCCGGATCCTCGGCAACCGCTTTGACCAGCTTGATGTAGTAATCGACGACCGGCTTCGGCGTCTTCTTGGGCAAGAGGAATCCGCGGTTGGTGCCGATCGACAGATCGAAGCCCTGCTGGATCGCGGTCTTCATCTCCGGCACGTTCTTGCTCGGCTCCTTGAACAGCAGGCCCAGCACCTTGAGCTCGTTATTCTTCATATATTGCGCCGCGGCGGTCTCCGAGATCTGGCCGATGTCGATGTTCTTGGAGAGCAGGGCGGTCATGCGCTCGCGCGTGCCGTCATAGGCCACGTATTTGAACTTGACGCCCAGCACGTTCTGCAGCCGGACCAGGTTGAAATGGCTGGTCGAGCCGAGGCTGGCGCCGGCGAGCACCTTTCCCGGATTCGCCTTCGCGTAGGCCTGCAGCCCCTTCAGGTCGTTATAAGGAACCGACGGATGGGCGCCGATGATCGACGCGGTGACGGTGATCTGCCCGACCGGGGCGAAGTCGTCCCAGGTGAAATTCACCCGCCCGGTGAGATAGGAGCTCAGCACGCTCTGATGCGCGTTGAAGATGGTGCAGCCGTCCGGCGCCGCGTTGAGGACGTCTTTCGCGCCCTTGTTGCCCGACTGCCCGGTCACGTTCACCACCTGCAACTGCGGCTTCGCGCCATGTTTGTTGGCGATATCGGTGAAGATGCGGCTGATGATATCGGACTCGCCGCCCGCGGCGAACGGGACGATGACCCGCGCGGTAGAGCACGGGATTTTCGGGTCCTCCGCGCTCGCCGTATAAGGCGCGAGCGCACACCCGAAGACGATCGCGCCCGCACATGCGAGGCGCGAGAACAGTGCCACAGTTCTCATGGCTTCCTTCCCTAATTTCGTATGCGAATGTGAGGTGCGTTCCTTGACGCTTCGGTACCGTTGGCCGCCGACCGATGGCGGTGGGGGCGGCCCTTTGGCCGAAGCCCCTTTTGGGGAGAGAACGGAAAAACTCTAACTTAAGTCAACATCACTGTCACTTTAGATCGTCGAACCGATCGATCAAACGCTTCAAACTTGCCCTTCCCTTTTCCGGACCCGCGGCGACATCGGCCTGTCCGGCCCGATCGATCGGCCTGTTGATTTTGCGTAATCGCCAATGCCGATTACAATTTCTCGATCCAACCGCCGCGGGTCGTTGGGGACTATGCGGCTCGCGGCGGTTGTCCAAGAAGTGCATTTAAACAGAGAGGGCAAAATGAAGCGGACCCTACGAACCGCCGCCATCCTGGCGGCGGCCGGCATCGTGTGTACAGGCCTGACGGCCGTCCCTGCCGGCGCAGTGGATATTCCATGCAACAACGCGCGTCTTATCGTGCCTTGGGGCGCAGGCGGCGAAACCGACATTCTGTATCGTATTGTCGCAGATGCCGCGAACCGCAACGGCGCCAAGCCGCAGCTCCAGGTCGTCACGATTCCCGGCCAGGGCGGCATCAAGGGCACGAAGCAGGCCCGTAAGGCGAAGCCGGACGGCTGCACGGTGTTCGCGACTTTCCAGCATATCCTGGCGAGCAACCTGACCGGACGCATCGACTTCACTTGGGATGCGTTCACCCCGGTGGCGCGGATGACCCAGACCGTCTCCCTCATTGCGGCCGGCTCGGACGCTCCCTTCAGCAACTACAAGGAGATGCAGGCCTGGGGAAAGGCCAATCCGCACAAGCTGCTGGCCGCGGGCACGCTCGGCTCGACCAGCCATTTCACGCTGCTGCAGGTGCAGGACGCGCTCGGCATCGACATGAAGGTGGTCTCCTATGACGGCACGGCCGACCGCATGAAGGCCCTGCTGGCGAACACGGTCCATATCGGGCAGGTGTCGGAAGCCACGGGCGCCAAGCACGCGAAGACCGGCCGGCTGAAAATGATCGCCATCAACTATCACACCCGGTCCAAGATCCTGCCCGACGTGCCGACGGCGAAGGAGCAGGGCTTCGATCTCGAAATCACCTCCGACCGCGGCATCGTCCTGCCCAAGGGCGCATCGCCGCAACTGGTGACCTACTACGCGGACCTGCTCGAAAAAGTTTCCAAGGACCCGAAATTCATCAAAGGGATCACGGACAAGGGCAGCTTCGTGAGCTTCGTCCGGGGTGAGGCATACGTCGATTGGTGGAAGCAGACGAATGCCAAGTGGACCACGCTCGCCAAGAAGCTGGGCGTCTATCGCCAATAGCGGACCGGTGATCGCGGACGGATCGTCATGGGCATCCCTGCCCGTGACGGCCTCCGCGTGACCGTCCACGGGTTATGAACGCAGCGGGTCGCAGCAGCGCCCGGAAGCGCACAGCGGGAGCGCACAGAATGAAATCGTTAAACAAGGATACGGTGATCTCCGTGATCTTGATCGCGGTCACAGCGATCTTTTTCATGGAAACCTTCAACATTCCCAAGTTCGACTATGCCAGCATCGGCTCCGAAGTGTGGCCGCGCATCATCCTGGTGCCGTTGCTCGTGCTCTGCGTCATCTACTTCTTCCAGGCGCTGCGCCAGAAGGCCGCCGCAGAAGGGCGTGCGGTCGGCATCGGGGCCACCGTCATGCGCTACCGGAACCCGATCATGGGCTTCCTGGTGTTCCTGGCGTTCCTGGCGACCGTCGACTACCTCGGCATGCTGATCGGTGGCGTCCTGCTGACCTTCGGCCTGCTGACGGCGCTCGGCAACCGGACGCCGAAAGCGCTGCTGCTGCATGTGGTGATCTCCATCGTCGCCGTCGGCACCGTCTGGTCGCTCTTCACCTTCGTGCTTCGGGTGTACATGCCCGAAGGCGAAATTCTTCACCTCTACTGATCCCGATCCGCGCGAGGAAGCTGACATGTTCGTCGAAAATATCATTGCAGCCAGCACGGCGGTCTTTGCCTGGCACAACCTGATCCTGATGCTGATCGGCGTGCTGTTCGGGATCATCGCCGGCGCCATTCCCGGCTTTACCGTCACCATGGCCGTCGTGCTCACCCTGCCCTTCACCTTCGGCATGCCGCCGGTGGCGGGCCTGTCGACGATGCTGGGCGTTTACGTGGGCGGCCTCTCGGGCGGCCTGATCTCGGGCATGCTCATGGGCATTCCCGGAACGCCCGCTTCGGTCGCAACGACCTTCGACGGCTTTCCCGCCGTGCGCAACGGCAAGGCCGGACTGGCGCTCGGGCTCGGCATCTGGGCCTCCTTCTTCGGCGGCCTGTTCGGGGCCTGCGTGCTGGCGACGCTGGCGCCGACGATCGCTTCGATCGGCCTCGAGTTCGAGCCTTGGGCCTTGTTCTCGCTGATCATCTTCGCGCTGACGATCACCGCGAGCCTGGCCGGCGACAATCTGGTGAAAGGCCTGATCGCCGGGAATTTCGGGCTGCTGTTCGCCGCCATCGGCGCGGAAGAGATCAACTCGGTCGACCGTCTGCACTTCGGCATCGAATCGCTCAAGGGCGGCTTCGCTTACCTGCCCGTGCTCATCGGCCTGTTCGCCTTCAGCCAGCTGCTGACTGACGTCGAGGATCCCGACGTCGCGCGATCGCCGCTGATGGACAAGACCGCCTCCGCGGTGAAGATCGAGCATTGGAACGCGATCAAGGCGCTCGGCCGGAGCTGGGTGAATGTCCTGCGCTCGTCGCTGATCGGCGTGTTCATCGGCGTCCTGCCCGCGGCGGGGAGCTCGATCTCCAACATCCTCGCCTATGACCAGGCCAAGAAAGCGTCCAAAAACCCCGAAAGGTTCGGCACCGGTGAAATCGACGGCATCATCGCGCCGGAGGCCGCGAACAATGCGACCGCGGGCGGCGCGCTGACGACGATGATGGCGCTCGGCATTCCGGGCTCGCCACTTTGCGCGATCATGCTGGGCGCGCTGCTGATCCACAACGTCGTGCCGAGCCCGCTCTTCATCAGCGAGCAGCCGGTGCTCGCTTACTCGATCTTCACCGCCTTCTTCATCGCGCATTTCATGATGATCGCGATGCAGGCGGTGGCGCTGAAGGCGTTCATCAGCATCACCCGCATCCCCATGTACACGATGGCGGCGGTCATTCTGGTCTATTGCGCGATCGGCACCTTCGCGCTCGCCAACAGCGAGTTCGACATGTGGACGCTGTTCTGGTTCGGCCTGCTGGGATACCTGATGAAGAAGTTCGGCTTCCCGCTGGCGCCGGTGATCCTGGGCGTCGTGCTCGGCGATCTGGCGGAGCTCAACCTCAACCGGGCCTGGACGATCAACCCGTCGGTGTCGCCGTTCTTCACCCAGCCGTGGTCGCTGTTCTTCCTGCTGCTCGCGGCGTTCTCGACCGTGTTCCCGTGGTATCAAAAACACCGCGGCCGGCAGGTCTGGACGCTGCTGTTCATCCCGGCAATGCTGATCGCGCAATCCATCCCGCTGTTCATGATGGGGAATGTGGTGCGCGCGGCGATCGGTGCCGCGATGGTGGCGATTGCGCTCTGGCTGTTGTGGCGCTCGCACCAGAGCGGATGGACGCCTGACAGCACGCAGGCGTCGCAGCCCAAAGTTCATATCGAACCGGCTTAGGGGTTAGCGGACAAACACGGGGCCGGACGGGTGCGCCGGCTCCGTGTCCTCCATACCGGGCGCGATGCCGGCCTTGTCGCAGATCCAGGCCCGGTCGCAGAGGACGATGCGGCGGCCTTGCATTCGGATCGCGCCCTGCTTCTGGAACTTGTCGAGCGTCATCGTCACCCATTGGCGGGTCGAGCCGACCATGTTGGCCATCTCTTCATGGGTGAAGGAACGGCCGATCATCACGCCGTCCGCCGCCGTCTCGCCATCCGTGTCGGCGAGGATGAGGAGCAGCTGGGCGAGCCGCTCGATGACGGACCGCGTCCCGAGCATGTGCACGAGCGCGGAGTAGCATTTGCCTTTTTGCACCAGCCCTTCGACGATCCCGAGCGCGAGGCGCGGCATCTGTTCCATCAGGCGGTACAGGTCAGCGCCGCGCAGGCGCAGCACCCGGGTCTCCTGCACGGCGACGCCGGACCACATATGCGTGCCGCCGCCGAAGATCTCCGGCCCGCCGACGAAATGCCCCGGCGTCCAATAGGCGAGTGTGATCTCGCGCCCCGTCGGCCCGGTGTAGAAGGTGCGCACCGAGCCTCCCTCGATCAGGAAGATGCCGTCATGGGTATCGCCCTGGCAGAAGACGGACTCGCCGGCGGCGATGCGCTGCTCGCAGCCGATCTCGCGCACGCGCCGGTATTCCTCGGCGTTGAGGCGCGAGAGGAAGTTCGCCTTGGCCGCGATTTCCACCGGCATTTCCGCCAGGAAGATTGCGGGCGGGCGGTCCTGGGCGGCCTCGCCGACGGGCTTCGGCTCGAAGTAGCCGGCAGACCGGAAGGTGCGGGTGATGGAGGTATCGCTCACGGTGCAGCTCCTTGCGGCCGTTCGAGGGTCGAGGCATAGGCGGCGACCGCCACGATCTCCGCGTCGCTCAGCGCGCGGGCGATCTTGCGCATGCGTTCGTCCGGGTCGTTGGCCCGCTTTCCGGCGCGGAAATCGAGCAGCTCCTTCTTGAGGTAGTCGGCATGCTGCGCCTCGATGTGGGGCGCCAGCACGCCGGCGACGCCGGCGCCGGCATGGCAGGAGGCGCAGGCGTCGACGCCCGCTTCGGGCTTCCCTTTGGTGAAGAGCCGCCGTCCCAGGCTGATGGTCGCCGCGCTCGCCTCCGTTTTCACGGGCGGCGGCGGCGGCAGCGCGCTGAAATATTTCGCGACCGCCACGACGTCTTCGTCCGACAGCAGCCCCGCATTGGAGACCATCTTGCCGCCGTCATTGGTACGGCGCTCGGCCTGGAAATCATGGATCTGCTTGACGATGTAGGCGTACCGCTGCGCGGCGAGCTTGGGAAACTTGGCCATATGGCTGATGCCATCCATATTGTGGCACTCGGCGCAGGGCTCCCACGGCGCCATACCCGACGTGTCGATCATGTCAGCCCGCGCCGTGCTCACGGCGATCCCCGACGCGGCGAGGCCGAGCAAACAGAACGCGATCCTCCGGGCTGTATGGCGCGGCATTCACGCACGGCGCTCCCCGACCGGCATCGACGGGACGGAACCGCGGCCGCCGGCAGGCAACATTTCGAGCGGCGGCAATACGGTCGACCCCATTTCCCGCGCCGGCACGACCGGCATCGCGCGCATCGGCCGCCCGGCGTCGCCGGTGAGCAGCCAGGCGATGGCATATCCGACCAGCGGCGCCAGCAAGAGCGCCGCGAGAGCGAACTCAAGGCGAAGGATGCGAATCAATGGCCGACCTCCGGATTCTGCTGCGCGAAGGCCCGCAGGCTCTCCGCGCGGATGACATCGATGCAGTGCCGCTTCAGCGCGATGAAGTCGGGATGCGTTGCGACATCCTGGTCGCGCGGACGCTCCAGCTCGACCTTGAGGTCGGCAATGATTCGCCCCGGCGCCGCGCTCATGATCACGACACGGTCGGCGAGGAAAATCGCCTCGTCGATGTCGTGCGTCACGAACATCACCGTGTTGTTGAACTCGCTCCAAAGCTGGAGCAGGCTCTCCTGCATCATTACCCGAGTCTGGGCGTCGAGCGCGCCGAAGGGCTCGTCCATGAGCAGGACACGCGGGTAGTTGGCGAGCGCGCGGGCGATGCCGACACGCTGCTTCATGCCGCCAGACAGCTCCGCCGGATACCGGTCGGCGAAGGCGGTCAGCCCGACCATCGCGATGAAGGAATTCGCCGTGCTGGTCGATTCGCCCCGGCTGTGGCCGCAGCGGAGCGGGCCGAAAGCGACGTTTTCGCGGATCGTCTTCCAGGGAAAGAGCGAGTATTGCTGGAACACCATGCCACGGTCGGGCCCGGGCCGCTCGATCGCCTCGCCGTCGACGGTGACGATGCCTTCCGTCGGCTTGATATAGCCCGCGACCGCATTGAGCAGGGTCGACTTGCCGCAGCCCGACGGGCCCAGGATGCAAAGGAACTCGCCCGGCCGGATTTCGAGCGATGCGTCGTCGACGGCGACATGGGTGTCCGGCCCGTCGCCGAAGAGAACGCTCACCCGATCGATGACGACATGGCCCTTGCCGCCCTCACGGCCGTGCGGCGTCGTGACCTTCATTTTATCCATTCCGATGGTTGCGTCGGGCATCTGCGCTATTCCTTTCCCGTCACGTCGACATCGCCGAAACGCCTCGCGCGCCGTCCCGCTCGGCGGCCGCGGCGCCGGCCTGCCTGCTCGCCAGCACGACAATGGCAACGACGAGCAGGCCGAAGCCCGACGCCGTGATGATGTGACCGAAGGGTTCGAGCCAGAACGCCCAGGACGCGCTCATGCCGAGCATGGCGAGGCTCGCCACCCAGTTGGGCGCCGCGCAGCAGACGACCCAGCTCAGCGTGGCATTGGCGAAGCCGAGCAGCGCAGCGCCGCCACCGGCCGCGCCGAGCGCGCCGCCCTTGGTCGCCACCGTGCAGGCCGCGGACTTGCCCGGCTGCATCAGCACGATCACGGTTGCGAGCAGCGCACCCCCGGCAAGCAACAGCGCGGCCTTGAACGGCAGCACGGTCAGACTCCATTCGGAAACGCCGTGACCGTAGTCGTAATTCATGTGGCCGATCTCGAGCAGCCATTCGTCGGCGACGATCTGGATCGCGTCGGTCAGCGCCGGCGTGTTCTGGAAAATGTGGATGACGTTGTGCGGATAATCGTAGACGGTCATGTAGTTCGGCACCTGGCCGAACCGGAGAATCAGCGCCGCGAGCAGCATCAGGTTGTAGGAGATGACGAAGCCGACGGCGATGACAATCCACAGCACCCAGCGCCGCGCGATGGCCGATCCGATCGTCGAAAGCATGGTGATCATCGTCCTTGCTCCGCCTTTTGCCAGCGCAACAGCGGCTTCGTCGCCAGCTTGACCAGATAGGTCGACGCGGTGCCGAGGCCGCCGATCACCAGCATGCCGACCACGATGTTGGGGTATTCGATCAGCGAGTAAGCGTTCCAGGTGAAGTAGCCGATGCCGTACTGCCCGCTGATGATCTCGCCCGCGAGCAGCGAGAACCAGGACACGCCCATGCCGATCGAAAGGCCGGCGGCGATACTCGGCAACGCGGCGGGAATCACTACATGCCAGAAGATCTCGACCGGCGACGCCCCGAGCGACTGCGCTGCGCGGACCAGCACCGCGGGTGTCTGCTCGGCCCCGTGCACCGTGTTGATCACGATCGGAAAGAAGGCGCCGAGGAAGGTGATGTAAATGATGCTCGACTCTTCGGTCGGCCACATCAGGATCGCGAGCGGGATCCAGGCGACCGCGGGGATCGGCCGCAGAATTTCGATGTAGGGAATGAAGAAATCCTCGGCCAGCTTGGACCGCCCCATCAGCAGACCGATCACGATACCGAGCACGACCGCGAAGGAGTATCCGATCAGAATGCGCCGAAGACTGACGAGAATATGAATGTAGAATTTTTCGGTCTGCAGGTGCGCGATGAGGTTCTTCGCGACCACGAGCGGCTCGGGCACGTTCTCGAAGTTCATCACATAGTGAAAATCGGTGACGGTGAGATAGTCCCAGAGCGCGATGGCGACCAGGATGGCGAAGAGGCGGATGCCCCAGCGCTTCAGGGCCTGCGGCATACGGCGCCGCGCCCGGGCCGGAGCGGCAGCGCTTCTGCGGCTCGTTCCTGTCGTCGTTTTCGTGGCGCCGGCGCCGTCTGCTTCACCCGGAGCAGCCTCGTCGCTAACCCCTGGCTGCGGCACGGCCACCTCGAAGACGCCGTTCGTCCGATGGCTTCGTTCTATGGTTTCCTGGACCGACATCGCCCTTCCCCTGCCGTGTGAAGCTCCGCCCTGGCCCCGGGAAGGGCGACCCTTCCCGGGGTTCCATCATGTCGCGCCCTAGCTCGACAGGCCGGCGATCGCTTCCTTGAAGCCGGTCACGGAGCCGCCGCTCTTCGCGGCGTAGGTCTGGGCGTCCGGCTTCCGCAGGAAGGCCTTGTAGCTGCCGTCCTTTTCCTTGACGTAGAAGGCCGTTTTGCCGAACAGCTTCAGGCCGGTCTTCTGGTCATAGACGTAGGTGGCGTTGAGTTTCTGGCCGACCGCTTCGAACTTCGCGACCGCCTGCAGGAAGCTCTTGATGTCGGGATAGGTCTTGATGCCTTCCCGCGCATGCCAGATCTCCATCGGCAGCCCCTTGTGCTCGGTGGCCGGGTCGTAGATCTCCTTCACCTGCCTGTCGTAATCGAGACCCTTCTCCTTGTAGGCCTCACGAACATACTTGTCGGTGATCCAGGCCTTGAAATCGAGCGGCGGGATCTGCTTCTCGCGCGCCAGAACGCCGTGGTCGAACTTCAGCGCATCGATCCACTGCGGCTTGATCGTCGGGTCGAGGGTCAGATGGCCACCCTTGCTGAAATAGAGGTACTGGACCTCCTTCTCGACGCCGGTCCATTTCTCGAGGTTCTCGGCCGCGCGCATCGGGTCGGCTCTGATCCAGTCACCCGCGTCGATCACCGCCTTGATCATGGCCACGACCACTTCCGGATACTTGTCCGCCAGTTCCTTGCGCACGACGACGCCGTGCAGATAGGGAATGGTGGTCTCGCTGCCGTCATAGACCTTGCGGCCCGTGCCGCGGAATTCCATCAGCTCGGACCAGGGGCAGAAGTCGGCGTGCGCGTCGATCTTCGACGCGGCGATGTTCGCCGCGCCCACCGCCGGGCTCTGGTTCTTCAGCGTGATGCTGGAAACGGGGATGCCCGCGTCCTGCAGGGCCTTGAGCGTCATGCCCCAGGCGGCGCTGCCGACCGGGACGGAGATCGTCTTGCCCTTGAGCTGCTCGAAGGAATAGATGTTCGAGTTGACCGGAACGACGACCGCGTTGCCCGAGCCCTTCACGTTGTAGCCGGTGCCCGCGACGTAGAGCGTGCGGAGGCTCTTGGTCTGCTGGAATTTCGCGCCGTTGACGATGAGCGGGTAGTCGCCCATCACGCCGACGTTGAGCTTGTCGGCAAGCATCTGGTTGGTGATCGGGCCGCCGGAACTGTAGTCGGCCCATTTGACCTGGAACTTGACGTTCTTGTACTTGCCGGTCTTCGGCAGGTTCTTTTCAAGCAGCCCGAGCTCCTTGACCACGATACCCGCGGTGTAGGTATCCGTGCACATGCTCTGATGCCCGATGCCGATCGAAATCGTCTCTGCGCCGGCCACTCCCGCCGACGCGAGGAAACCGAGTGCCGCAAATAACGTTCGATAGAATTTCATCTGAGGGCCTCCTGACCTGTTCGCCGCTTGTTCTATCCCGTCCTCATAAGGAGCGATTTCCGTGCCAGGAATGCGCGATTTGGCGGCACTTTCTTAACTTATTGGTGAGACGGGCGTTTTTGGCGCCCAAGCGCCTCGCTTTGGACGTCGCCAGGCGGCTCCTGCGCGGAATCTGTGCAGTCGTAAAACCGCTGCCCGAATCACGCACAGCGGCTAAACGCGGATTTCAATACAAGTGAGGGGGAACGCCCTGCGGCAAAGGCGGCGTCACTTCGCCAAGGCCAGGATCGGATTGAGGATCGCGGGATCGTCCCAGGCCCGCTCGCCGATCGCGCCATAATAGATGCGTCCGGTCCGGTCTAGGACATAAGTGGTCGGCATGCCCTGAAGCTGCCAGCTCTCCTTGAGCGCAAGGTCGGGCGCGACGAGAACCGGGAAGCGCACGGGGTAGCGCTTGAGAAAGCGTTCCACCTGCTCGCGCCGGTCGCCGAGACTGACCGCCAGCAGCACCACGCCGGCCGGCGCCAGCTTTTTCCAGGCCCGTTCGAGCGCGGGGAATTCCTTGCGGCAGGGCGGACACCAGGTCGCCCAGAAATTGACGACGACGACCCGGCCGCGATAGGCGGCGACGTCATGGCGGCGGCCTGCGAGATCGGCGAGGTCGAGCGCGGGCGCGAGCGGCTTTTCCGGCAACTCGATGAGCTGCACCATTTGCGCAGAACCGGCTTGCCCGGCAGCGCCCAGTCCCGGAAGGCAACACAGCAACAGAGCGCCCATCCCGCGGATGAGCGCGCGTCTCACCACCGGGGCACGCGGATGCGAAACTGATAGGCGTCGCCCCGCCCGTGCAGATATTCGAAGTCGATCGGCCGCCCCGTCTCGTCCGAGGTCAGCCGCTCGATGCGCAGGACGGGCGTCCCGGCATCCACCTCGAGCAGATGGGCCAGGGCCTCGTCGGCCTTGTCCGCCTCGATCTTGAGGTCCGCCATGCCGAGCGGATGGCCGAGCTTTTCCTCGAGCAGCACGAACACGTCGTTCTGGACGAGGTCGAAATCCTTGAGGCGCCGCCCGATGTCGAGCGGGAAATAGCTGACGTCGTAGGACACCGGCTGATGGTTGATGTGGCGCACGCGGCGCAGGCGGACCACCGTCGCGCCGGGCTCGATCGCCAGCGCTTCGGCGACGCGCTTGTCGGCTGCGGTCTCGGTCATGTCGAGGACGGCGGAATGCGCGCTGAAGCCGGTGTCGGCGATCGCCTCGCCCAGCCCTTGCAGCCGCGCCAGATCCTGCACCGCCTTCGCGCGGGCGACGAAATAGCCCTTGCCCTGACGGCTGACGATCAGCCGCTCCTTCTGCAGCTGATGCAGGGCCTGGCGCACCGTCACCCGGCTCACGTCGAAGATCTTCATTAGCTGGTTTTCCGACGGCAACTGCGCGTCCGGCGCGTAATCCCCGGCGAGGATCCTTGCCTTGAGGCTCTTCTTGATCCGGCTGTACAGCGGCTCGGTCATCGGACTGGCGCGGCGCGCGGCTTCGACTTCGGAACCGGGAACGGCGGATTTCATCACGGGTCCCTCGCCTTCCTCTTCGCTATGCGGCACGGATGCGGCTGATGGCCCAGCGCACGTTCTTGCGGACATCGGGGTCGATATCGTTCATGGCCCGTTCGAGATAGGGCAGGCCATCCGGATGCGCGATCTCGCCAAGCGCCGCCGCGGCATCCTTCCGCAGGTTGCTGATCGAATGCTCCAGCGCAGGCGCCAGAATCGGGATCGCCCGCACCGCCTTCAACTTGCCGAGGCTACGCGCCGCCTGTACCCGCACCTGCCAATAGTCGTCGTCCATCGCGGCCATCAGCTTGCCGATGCCGTCGTCGAGGGCGGTCTTGCCGATCGTTTCGGCCGCGATCTCCCGCACCTGCCATTCCGGGTCGTCCAGTCCGGCCATCAGCGCCTCTGCGGCGTGCGACGATCGGCTGAATGCCAACGCGCCAATCGCAGCGCGCCGCACCTCGGGCGCGTCGCCGCGCGTCGCCACGATCAGCGCCGGCAGCGATTCTTCGGCCTTGAGATAGCCGATGACGCCGACCGCCTGCACCCGCACAGCGGGGTCGGCATCCTCGATCGCCGCGAGCGCCGCGCGGAGCGAAATCGGGTTGCGGAGCTCCTTCAGCCCGCGAAACAGCGCGGCCCGGACGAACGGCGTTCCATTCTCCAGATAGGGCAGCAGCGCCGGCGCCGCTTCCGGGTCCTTCAACTCGGTCAGGCTCGTGGCGGCCGCTTCGGCCACCCGCGCGTCCGGGTCGGACAGGGCAGCGGCAAGTCCCGCCCCCACCTGCGGCCCGTCGAACGCTTCGAGCGCCTGCGCGGCCTGCAGCCGGACCTCGGCCACGTCGTCCCGCAAGGCGGTCAGCAGATGCGGCACCGCGGCCGGATCCGAGGTATCGCCCAGCTCGATCACCGCGATGCGGCGGACCGACGGGTCGGCATCGGCCAGACGCTCGGTCAGGTCGTCGACTTCGGCGGCATCTTCGAACGGCTCGAATATCGGCATCGCGGGCCTACCGCAGCAAATAAGGAATGCTGACCGTGACCGCGCCGGTCGGGCAATCGGCCTCGCACGGCATGCAGTACCAGCACTCGTCATAGCGCATATAGGCCTTGCCGGTCTCCTCGCTGATGCGGAGCACGTCGAGCGGACAGACATCGACGCAGACGGTGCAGCCCTTGTCGGCGATGCATTTCTGCTCATCGACGACGACGGGAACGGTGGTCGGTGTATTGGCGAGCGGCATGCTCTTTACCTCCTTCCGGGTCGGTCAATCACCGGCCTGAATGCGCTGCTTATCGTAGGCGTAGCGTTCGGACTCTTCGATGGGAACGATATAGGGATCGACCGGTTGCTTGCGGCACGCCATGTTGCCCGCCGCATCCTTGAAGAGCTGGGTGAAGCAGAACCAGTTCTCGTCGTCGCGGTCCGGATAGTCGACGCGGTTGTGATAGAGCCCCCAGCGGCTCTCGGTGCGGAAGAGCGAGGCATGGGCCGCCATGTCCGCACAGTCGAGGATGGAATAGGCCTCCAGCGCGCGCATCAGCTCATGCGCGTTGCGCACGACCATGTTGCCCGCGTCCTCCCGCACCTCGGCGAAGCGGCTCTGCCCGATCTGGAACTTGCGCGTGACCTTCGGCGGCTGCAGGTAGTCGTTGACCAGCCGGCGCGTCTTGTACTCGATCTGGTTCGGCGGAATGCCGTCGTCGCGCCGAGTCGGCGCCAGCACGCGCGCCATCTCGCGCGCGACCTGCTCGTCGTCATAGGCGGCGTAGTCGTGCTCGCCGGCAAAATCGATCGCGTCCTCGCCCGCCGTCGCGCCGTTGGTGAAGGCGCCCAGCATGTAGTTGTGCGGCACGCTCGCCATGTCGCCCGCGGCGTAGAGCCCCGGCACGGTCGTCCGCGCGAACTCGTCGACGGAGACGCCCGACGCGCTGTGCCCAGAGCAGAAGCCGATCTCCGAGATATGCATCTCGATCATGTCATTGCGGTAATTCGTGCTGCGCCGTGTGTGGAAGCGGCCGCGCGTCGGCCGCTCGACCCGATGCAGGATGTCCTCGATCTCGCTGATCGTCTCGTTGTGCAAATGGTCGATCTTGAGGAAGACCGGGCCCTTGCCGCTCATCAGCTCGTTGTAGAATTCCTGCATCATCTGGCCGCTCCAGTAGTCGCACTCGATGAAGCGGAGCCCTTCGTTGTTCGCGGTGTAACCGCCGAAGGGACCGGCGACATAGGCACAGGCCGGGCCGTTGTAGTCCTTGATCAGCGGATTGATCTGGAAGCATTCGAGGTTCGAAAGCTCAGCCCCTGCGTGATAGGCCATCGCGTAACCGTCGCCGCTGTTAGCCGCGTTCTCGTAGGTGCCGTAGAGATAGCCGGACGCCGGCAGCCCGAGCCGCCCCGCCGCGCCCATGCAGAGGATGACCGCCTTGGCGCGAATCGTCAGGAAGGTTGCGTTCCGGGTGTTGACGGCGATCGCCCCGGCGATCCGCCCGTCCGTCCCGGTCAGCAGCCGCGTCGCCATGTAGCGGTTGGAGATCAGGATGCGGACGCGGCGCAGCTGGCGATAGAGCGCCTTCTTCACCGTCTCGCCGTTCGGCATGGGCAGGACGTAGGTGCCCATGTGGTGCACCTTTTTCACGTCGTAGTCGCCGTTCTCGTCCTTCTGGAAACGGATGCCGAAGGAGTCGAGCTCCTGGATGATCGAGAAGCAGTTCTGCGCGTATTTGTAGACGGCATTCTGGTTGACGATGCCGTCATTGGCGATAGTGATCTCCTTGGTGTACTGCTCGGGCGTCGCATGCCCGGGGATCACCGTGTTGTTCAGTCCGTCCATGCCCATCGAGATGGCGCCGCTGCGCTTGACGTTCGCTTTTTCCAGCAGCACGACCTTCGCGTTCGGGTTCTTGACCTTGGCCTTGTAGGCGGCCATCGGCCCCGCAGTGCCACCGCCGATCACCAGCACGTCGCAGTCGAAGGTCTCGGTTCCGGACTGGATATCGTCCATGTCAGCCTCTCTGTCACCTGTCGTTCCGGCCGGCCGAAACGCCGCCGTTCCGTCCTGCCGTCCATTACACTGCCACCGTGACGGATCCGGCGGCGTGCGTTGAGCAATTAATTTCCCGGTCGCGAAATTTCCTTCAGGTAGTGCCAGGGATAGATCCCGCGGTCGTGGCCGTCCGAGAACACGAGGTTGATGGCGTAGTGCCCGACCGGCCGGACATCGACAATCGTCAGATCCGCCGGCGCAGGAACCGCCCAGCCGTTCAGCCGGGCGCGCACCGATCGCGACGAGCGGCAGGCATCGCGGAGCGCCGCGGCGGTCGCCCGCTCGGCCGCGCCCCCGCCCCAATCGATGAGGAGACTGCGGCGGTCGGCCGCCAGCGTGATCGCCTGGGGAACCGGCTCCGGTGTCGCCATGAAGATGCCCGCCTCCGTGTCGGATCGTGTCTTACGCATGGAAAACCAGCCGGCCGCCACCCGATAAGCAATTAATTGCCTCGCCGTTGGCGCTGCCTATTGTCGCCTGATAGGCTGGCGCCGCCTTAACACTTGGGAGACGCCGATGGCCGAGGGATGGAAGGTGGATGTCAGGATCGAGGAGCGGTCCCAGGGCCGCGTCGCGCACGTCGCCATCGATCATCAGGCGAAACTCAACTGCCTTTCGGCCGGGCTCATGCGGGAATTCATCGCGGCCGTCACGGCGCTTGCCGCGGACGACGCGTTGCGCGCGATGGTGCTGACCGGCGCCGGGGACAAGTCCTTCGTCGCCGGCGCGAACATGCTGGAGCTAAGAGAGCTCGACCCGGCCAAGGCCCGCGAGTTCCTGACCCTGGTGCACGGCGTCTGCCGCGTCTGCCGTGAGCTTCCGGTGCCGGTGATCGCGCGGATCAACGGGCCATGCTTCGGCGCCGGGCTCGAGCTCGCCGCCGCCTGCGACATGCGGGTCGCCGCCGATACCGCGCTGTTCGGCATGCCGGAAGTGAAGCTCGGCCTGCCCTCCGTCGTGGAGGCGGCGCTGCTGCCGCAGCTCATCGGATGGGGCAAGACCAAGATCCTCGTCTACACCGGCAAGACGATCGACGCGGCGACCGCGCTGGACTGGGGCCTGGTGGAGCGGGTGGTCGAAAAGGGCGACCTCGACGATGCCGCCGAAGAATGGGTCGCGGCGATCGTCGAATCCGGTCCGCGCGCCATCCGACTGCAGAAGGAGCTGGTGCGCAGCTGGGAAAGCATGCCGGTCACCGACGCGATCCAGGAAGGCATCCGCTGCATGGGCAAGGCCTACGAGACCGACGAGCCCAAACGGATGGTCGAGGAGGGTCTGGCGAAGCTCCGCGCGCGGAAGAAATAGCCGCCGGGCAAACGCCTCAATAATCCAGCTTGAACTTAACGCCGACGTCGCTCTGCCCGCTTCGTTTCACGTCGCTGTCGACGGAGATATGCGGCGTCAGGTCGACCGTCACCCCGACCGAGCTGGACTCCGGCGTGGCCCCCTGCTTGACGCCGACATAGACGTCCTTGGTGACGTATTTGCCCGCGCCGAGGACAGGCTCGCTGCCTTTCGTCGTCTGTGTGGATTCGATCCTCAGGACATCGACCCCGAGCGTCTTGCGGGCGAAGTCGAGCACGCCGCCGCCGCTCTCGCCGGTGAGGTCCGCCAGCGCGAGGCCTAGCTGCGCGGCTTCGTAGGGACTCAGCTTCGTCGAGCTCTTGTTGAACAGGACATTCGACACGATCTCGTCCTGCGGCATCGACGGCGATGAGCTCAGCGTGATGGACGGCTTGGTGACGGACCCGCTGACCGTCGCCGTCACCGTCAAGTTGCTGCCGGTGTACACCGCCTTCAGCGCGATCTGGGGCTCCGCATTGGGACTGTCGGGCAGCGAGAGCGTGCCGCTGTCCAGCTGAAAGGTTTTCCCGACGACGGTCATTTGGCCGCGCACCAGGGTCAGCGTGCCCGCAACGCGCGGGTTCCTCGCCGTGCCGCTGATCTTCAGGTCGCCCTTCCATTCGGAATCGATGCCGCGTCCTCGCACGAACACACGCCGCGGCATCGCGATCTCGATGGCGAGGTCGACATTGACCGGCGGCCCGGTCTCGGCCTCCTCAGTCGCCGGCGCGGCGTTTTGCCCCTGCCCCACCTCGACGACATTGAGGGTCGCCACGTCGGGCGGCAGGCGATCGAGGATACGGATCTCGACATGATCCGTGGTGAGCTTGCTCGCGATCCGCAGCTTCTTCAGCGTGCCCGACAGCTTCACGTCGCCGCTGGCCGACGCCTGGACATCGTCGCGCCGCACCGCCGTCAGCTTCGCGAGCTTGCCGGTAATCTCGAACGGAAATCCCGCGTCGGGATCGAGCGCGACATCACCCGTGGCCTCGATCTTGCCCGCACCGCCGTCGCCGGCCGTGAAGCGCGTGAGGCGCGCGTGCGTGCCGTCGAAAGTCACGACCATGTTGATCGGCTTCAGCACGGTGCCGAATTCCAGGCTCTCGTAATAGCCGTCGGTGAGCGCCATGGTTCCGCGCAGGCTGGGTTTCGCCAGCGTGCCGGAGAGCGTCAGGTCGATCTTCGCGGGCCCGCGGACGAGATGTTCGGGAATCGGCACGAAGCGCCACAGCGCCGCCGCGTCGCCCGACCAGTTGAGTGTGCCCGACACCGGCTGCTCGCGCGGCATCGAAACGGCGAGGTCGGGCCCCTGCAGACGAAGCGGCAACGACGCCTCGATAACCGAGGGCGCGCCCTCGTTCGCTTTGATCGTGCCGTTGAGCGCCAGGCGTCCGCGCCGCCAGTCGCCGTTCACGTCGATCGCGAGCGCGGGGGCGTCCGGCGCATCGCCGAGCCGAAGGCGCGGAACGGCGAGCGAGAGCTTGCCGGCCGCTTCCGGCCATCGCCCCTTGAATTCGAGCGTCCCGTCGGCCTTGCCGTTCAAGCCCAGGGGCCAGAACGCATCGATCAGTTTCAGCGGCGCCCCCGTGAGGTTGAGCGACACATCGGCGCTTTCCTTGCCGGTGCGCGCATGGCCGCTGAGCCGGGCGTCGCCCAAGGCGAGCGCGACCGGTTCAGCGGTGACGCCGCTCTCGCCCCAGGCCAGCCGTAGCGGCTTTTGCAGCGCGAGCTTCTCGCCGATCAGCGCGCCGTCGAGCCGCGTGAGGTCGAGCGATCGCCGGCCGCCCTTCTCGGCATAGTCGCCCGCGGCGTCCACGGCGAGGGCGCCCTTCCAGTCACCCTTGGCCGAGACCGACAGACGGGCCTTCGATGGCGAACCCTGCGCCGTCAGGGCGACACGCGCCAGGGCGGCGGCGCCGACCGCGCCTTTGGTCATCCGGATATCGATCTTGTTCTTGTCGCCCGCGCCGAGATCGGTCGTGCCCGCATCAATCGCCACCTGGTCGAAGGCGATGCCCGGCGCGCCGGGCGCGCCGCGGAGCCGCAGCTTGGCGATCGTGGCCGCGCCATCGACGACCTGGCGCTTGCCGTCGGCGCGCAGCTTGACCTGTCCGGTCGCGCTGCCGCCCCCGTCGAGCCCTGCTGCGGTAAACCAGGCCTTCAGGTCTTTGACGTCGAGCGCGATATCGCCGGTCGCCGGCGCGTCGGTCAGCGGCAGGTCGAGCGCGCCGCGCGCCGTCGCGGTCGCCGCCTCGGCCTGCAGGTCGCTCAAGCGCAGCCGATCCTGCGCCAGCGCGACCTTCGTCTGTGCCGTGGCCGGCCCGACGGGAGTCGCGGCCTTCAGCTTGACCGTGCCGCTCAGCGCATTCGGCAGCCCACCGAGGTCATAGTCCGCGGCGAGGGCGCGCAGCGCGACCGGCTCGGCGCGCAACGCTTGCACGGCAAGGTCGCCGGTGACGCCCAGCTTCTGCAGCGTCCCGCGCAGGCGTCCGGACAGGCGGCATACGCAATCGACCGCGACGTTATCCGCCGCCCGAAGCGGCGTCCCGCCCGCGACGTTAACGCGATACGTGCCCGAGACGGCGCCGCTCGCCGTGTCGAGCGCCGCGTCGAACTGCAGGTCGGCGGCGGCGGAGGTCACGGTCAGCGGCTTGATTGCGAGCTTGCCGCCGGCGAGCGACAGCTCCGCGTCCAGCTTGGGCGTTCGAGTGAGAATTGCGTCCGCAGCCGTATTGCCGAGGTTGAGATCGGTCGCCGCGCCGGAAAGACGCCCTGTCGCCGTGTCCCCGAAATCACGCAGCGCCGCGTCGAGCGAGACGGTGACGTGGCCGGTGAGCGTCGGCGCCGCCGCCGTCTTGAGCGCCGCCAGATCGGGCAGGCTGAGCATCGCCTTTGCGGTGCCGTTGCCGTCCGCCCAGCCATAACGGCCGCTGCCGGAAAGCTCACCGGCCGCGGCGGCCACGCTTGCCTTATCGAGCGTAACGAGGGACCGGGCGAAATCCACGCCGCCCGACAGGCGAAGCGTTGCCTTGTCCCCCAACAGCGCTTGCACGGCCGGCCGGCCCGCAAGCTTGATCGCGTCCAGCGTTGCGGTGCCGTCGACCCGCCCCCGGTTGCGGCCCTGCGGCGTAAGGGCGAAGGTTCCGTGAAGGTCGCCCGTCCCGGCGTCCGCGACGGCCAAGTGGCCCGCGTCGAACGCGACGGTCAGGTCTGGCGCCGGCAGCCGCCCCGACGCCGTGATCTCCGCGGTCAAGGCGCCGATACTCGCATCCGCCGGCGCCAGCGTCAGTGGGCCGGCCCTCGTGGTCTTGAGCGAGGCGCGCCCGTCGACGGCGAGCGTATCGAGGTTCATCGTACCGCCGGCGGCGAAGGTGAAGAGCGGCGCGGTCCACTGCATCTGGGACAAGGTAAGGGCATCGCCGCGCTTATAGCTGCCGTCGACACGGAAGCGGTGCGTGCCGGAGACGAGCCGCCGGGCGAAGCCGCGGTCACCGGGCGGAATGGTCGCGGTCCCATCGACCGTGAAATCGGTCGCCGTGGTATGACGGATCGCGACATCCGCGCGCATCGCCGCCACTTGCGCGAAGGAAAAGGCGACGTGCCCCTTCCAGTCGGACAAGGGCCCCGCGCCTTTCGCTTCGCCTTGCAGCGCCGGCAACGCCGGAACATCGAGTGCGCGCGCGATCAATCCGCCAGCGGGCTCCTCCAGCGACACATTGAGGGTGAGCGACGTGCGGTCGGTGTCATACGCGCCCGTGGCATCCAGGCTGCCGGCCGGTCCGTCCATCCGGCGCACCGAAAGCTTGCCCTGGATCGCGGACGGTGCCACCGCTTCCACGTGACCCGTGACGCGCAGCACCGCGCGCTCACCGACAACCGGTTGGCCGAGCGCCACATCCTCGACGTTGAGATCGCGGATACGGATGGCCGGCAGGTCGCGAAGGGCGTCCAGCCGTTCGGCGAGCGATGGCTCCTTGGCGGACGGGGGCGTTTCCGGCAGCCGCGCCACGGCCACATTGCGGATATCGACCCGGTCGAGCACCAGCTTGCCGCGCAACAGGCCGAGAGGCTGCCAGTCGATCTTGGCCGAACCGACGGTGAGCCAGTCGCCCGCGCTGTCGGCAACCCGGATATCGGCGAAGCGGAGCTGGTGGTAGAGGTCGCCCTCGAGCCGGCCGATCGACACGAGCGTCTCGCCGGGCGTGCTGGCGCGACGCGCGATCTCTTGCGCGATCCAGGCCCTGCCGCTCTCGCTCGGCAGCCACAGCAGCACCGCGGCGCCAAGGACCGCGATGACGCCGAGCAACGCAAGAAGGGCGATGACGACTCGTTTCATGACGCGCGTTCAGAAGGCCTGGCCAAAACTGACGTAGAACTCGATGACGCCGTCACCCGGCCGCGGATTGATCGGCGTCGCGACGTCGAGCCGGAGCGGCCCGAAGCCGGTGAAGTAACGCAGCCCGAGCCCACCGGCCCATTGCATGCCGTCCCGGAAATCCGGATAGGGCTGGGCCGACACCGCGCCGCCGTCGATGAAAGGCACGAGGCCGATCTTTTCGGTGACGCGGATGCGCAGCTCCGTGCTCAGCTCCAGCAGCGACTTGCCGCCGAGCGGGCTGCGATTTTCGTCCAGCGGCCCGACCTTTTGGTATGCGTAGCCCCGGACCGAGCCGCCGCCGCCCGCGTAGAAGCGCTTGTCGGCGGGCAAAGACGCGGCAGATTCGCCGAGGATCGATCCGAGCTTCATGCGGCCTGCGAGAATGTATCGCTTCTCCTTGTCGATCGCATAATAGGTTGAGCCGTTCCCCGTCATGCGGAGGAACCGGAGCGCTTGCGAGCTGGAGCCTATATAGGGTGTCGCGGCGAGATCGATAAGCGCGCCGCGGGTCGGGTTGAGCGGGTTGTCCACCGTCGCCCGCGTCGCGGTGAGCGGGAGGCCGAACAGCTGCACCTGCTGCTGCCCCTCGCTGTCCTTGAGGAAGTCGTAGCTCGCGGTTACGCCGGCCGTTCCTTTCCATTTCTCGAACAGCGGCCGCTCGAGCGAGACCGTCCCGGCCACGTTCTGCTGGTCGTAAGCGTCGGTGTTCTGGTTCGAGACCCCGGCATTCGCCAGCAAGGCCTGATTGAGCTGGAGGAAGGCCGGCTTCCGGAAGCTGATCTTGCCGCTCTGCTCGATCTGCGCGCCGGTAACGGTGACACCCAGCGTCTCGTTGCGATGGAAGAAATTGCGGTTTTCCCAAAATACGTCCGCGCCGAACCCGATATCGGTCGAGTAGCGCAGCCCCGCGCCGATCGAGCGGTGCGGCCCATCGATCACGTCGACGGTGACCGGCAGCCGTCCATCCTTGTCGAGCTGCGCCGCCTTCGTGATCGTCACGCTCGAAAAAAGGCCGGTTCCATTGAGCGCCGCGCGCACGCTGTCCAGCTTCCGCTCATCGAACACCGCGCCTTCGTGCCAATCGGCGATGCGGCGGATGTAGTCCTCCTTCACCGACTTCAAGGCGCCTATGCGCAAGGGCCCGAATGTCGCGCGCGGCCCGGCATCGACGGCGAGGTTCACCGTCATCGCATGCGTCGTGTGATCGACCGTCGCCTTCAGGCCAGCCGATTTGGCGAAGGGATAGCCACGGTCCTGCAAGACGGCGACGGTCTTACGTTCCGCGGCCCGCACGTCGGGCGCCCGCGCAGGCATCCCGAGCTTGATGCCGATATCGCCGAGCGACGGCTGCGCCGCCGCTTCGGGCGGCGATTTCTCGTAGGCGATCGCAAAGCCGCGAAGCGTGTAGCGCGGTCCCGGCACCACGTCGATCCGCACCGGGATCGGCGTCTTGTTCCGTTCCATGTGGTAGCTGAGCGACGCATCGTAATAGCCCTCCGATCGGAGCGCTTCGCCCAGGCGCGCCAGGTCGCTCTGGGCCCGGCGCTCGAGCGAGGCGATCGTCGCCGGCTGCCGGTCGATCAGGGAAAACAGTTGAGAAGAGGATTTCAGCAAGTCGTAGAGATCGCTATTCGCGACCCCGGCAATCGTTGGCTCGTATTTGAGCCCGCTGTCCTGAGCCGCCGCGTCGGCGGCATCCTTTTCGCCCGGCGCACCATCATCGGCTGCAAAAGCCGGCACCCTCGCCACCAGAAGGACGATCAGACATAACAAGCCAAAAGGCTTTCCAAGCCAATGCATTCGTTCGGGCAGACGGATACGTGCTCACTGTTCTCCAGGCGAATTTGCCGACTTCGACGTTCGCCGCGCAGGCTTGGTTCCGATCGATCCTTCTCGCTCGCGTGCCTGACAGAGGCAACGATACCCCATCGGCGCCCAAAACCATACCGTTGCATCCATTTAGTGCAGGAGCAGCCGATTCAAGCGTCGGGTGGGCGCCGGCCAAGCGGGGCCTTCGCCCGGCGCTGGATTTCATGCCGCGATTGCCGTTAAGCTTGTCATCCAAAGAGAAGAAGCGGGCCCGCCGCGCCGCCGTCACCATCCAACACACCAAAACCAAAACGCGCCGCATTCAATAGCCGTCTTAAAAAAGCCACGACGTGGCCCCGTAATTCCGTTCGGGGCGGTCGCGCGCAAGCTTGGAGGGAGAGAGCACATGTTGAAGTACGCCGTCGGCCAACCCGTTCCCCGTACCGAAGATCCCCGCCTGCTGCGCGGCCATGGCCTTTATGTCGACGACAACAACATGATCAACCAGGCCTATGCCGTGATGGTCCGGTCACCGCACGCGCATGCGGAGATCAAGAGCATCGACGCGAGAGCCGCGCTGGCGATGCCGGGTGTGATTGCGGTCCTGACCGGCGCCGACTACGAAGCGGACGGCCTGGGCTACATCACCGGCGCATCGCCGCTGAAGCGGCGCGACGGCTCCCCGATGTTCCGGCCGCCGCGGCCCGCGATCACCAAGGACCGGGCGCGCCACGTGGGGCAGATCGTCGCCATGGTCGTGGCGGAGTCGGTGAACACGGCCAAGGACGCCGCGGAAGCGGTCGAGGTGGACTACGCGCCGCTTCCCGCGAATGTCGATACCGCCAAGGCGACCGCCCAGGGCACGCCCGCGATTTGGGACGAATGCCCGGACAACGAATGCTTCTTTCGCGAACTCGGCGACAAGGACGGGGCGGACGCGGCGATTAAATCGGCGGCGCATGTCTTTCGCCAGCGCTTCGTGATCAACCGCATCCACGCCAATACGATGGAGCCGCGCGGCGCGCTGGCCTATTACGACGACGGCGAGGGCCATTACACCATCCATACCGGCGTGCAGCGTCCCTATGCCTGGCGCACGACGCTGACCAAGAACCTGTTCAAGATTCCCGAGAACAAGCTGCGGCTGATCACCGGGGACATGGGCGGCTCCTTCGGCATGAAAGGCGCGCTGTATCCCGAGATCCCGCTCACGGCCTGGGCATCGAAACGGATCGGCCGCCCGGTGAAGTGGCGCTGTGACCGGAGCGAAGGCTTCATGGCCGACGATCACGCGCGCGACAACGTCAGCGACGTCGAGCTGGCGCTCGACAAGGACGGCAAATTCCTCGCCCTCCGGGTGCGGACGAGCGCCGCCGTCGGGGCCTACCTCTCCCTGATGGGGTTCGGTCCGCCGACCAACAATCTCGGCGGCCTTGCCGGCGTCTATACCTTCCAGGCGATCCATGTCGCCGTCTCGGCGGTGTTCACCAACACGTCGCCGCTCTCGCCCTATCGCGGCGCCGGCCGGCCGGAGGCGTCCTACATCCTCGAGCGCATCATCGACATCGCCGCGCGCGGCCTCGACATCGACCCGGCGGAGCTGCGGCGGCGCAACTTCGTTCCGCCGACCGCGATGCCTTACAAGACCGCGCTCACCTTCACCTATGACTGCGGCGAGTTCGAGACGGTTTTCGACAAGACGCTTGCCAAGGCGGACTACGCCGGCTTCGCCGACCGCCGCAGGCAGTCGGAAGCAGACGGAAAGCTCCGCGGCGTGGGTATTTCCTACACCATCGAGCAGGCCGCCGGCCCGTCGACCGAGACCGCCGAGCTGCGCTTCGATCCGTCGGGCACGGCGATCATCCTCGCCGGGTCAACGCCGCACGGCCAGGGACATGCGACCATCTACAAGCAGCTCGTGTGCGAGAAGCTCGGACTCGCGCCCGAGGACATCCGCGTCATCGAAGGCGACACCGACAAGGTCTCCTTCGGCACCGGCACCGGCGGGTCGCGGACCGCGGCGATCGGCACCTCGGCCGTGCTGATGGCGACCGAGAAGGTCATCGCCAAGGCGCGCAAGATCGCGGCGCATATCCTGGAAGCCTCCGAGCAGGACATCACGCTGGAAGACGGTACCTTCACGATCGCCGGCACCGACCGGTCGGTCCCCTTCAAGTCGGTCGCCTCGGCCGCCTTCGCACCGGACAAGCTGCCGCCCGGCCTGGAGCCCGGCCTCTTCGAGTTGGCCACCTTCAACGCGACGAAGGCGAATTTCCCCAACGGCTGCCATATCTGCGAGGTGGAAATCACGCCGGAGACGGGCGAGGTCGCGATCCAGCGCTATTCGGTGATCGACGACTGCGGCATCGAGCTGAACCCGCTGCTGGTCAAGGGGCAGGTGCATGGCGGCATCGTTCAGGGCGCGGGCCAGGCGCTTATGGAGAACATCGTCTACGAAGAGGGAAGCGGCCAGATCCTGACCGGGTCCTTCATGGACTATGCGATGCCGCGCGCCGCCGATTTCTGCGCCTTCGACGTCTCGGCCTACCCGGTCCCGACCAAGACCAACCCGCTCGGCGTCAAGGGCGTCGGCGAGGCGGGCACGGTCGGTGCGCTGGCGGCGGTGATGAATGCGATCAACGACGCGCTCGCGCCGCTCGGCATCACGCATCTCGAGATGCCGGCGACGCCCGCGCGCGTCTGGCGGGCCATTCAGACGGCGAAATCGGCCGCATGAGACCCGGCGCGTTGCGTCTGCGATTGCTGCGGCAGCGCCTGCGGCAATATGAGAAAAACTTGACGTTGCCCTCAGGCGTCGCACGGGAATATCTTGCAAAGGCGCACCGCAGCCGCGACATAATCCTATGCATCGCGGGGATTTTTCCGACTCTTCGGATACCGCGGTATGTTTCGCGTCGGAGAGCCATGTTGGCGACGACTACACTAACCTCGAGGACGACATGGCATTGAAGCCGTTTGACGACAGTGACATACCGGATGCCCTTGAATTCCTGGCGCAATGGGTACGGCGCCCGGCGGCGGTGGGTGCCATTTTACCGAGCGGACGCTCCCTCGCGCACGCCATGGCGCGGCAGATCGACATGGCGAAGCCAGGCCTCGTGCTGGAGCTTGGTGGCGGCACGGGCACCATTACGAAGGCTTGCATCGAAATCGGCGTGAACCCGCGCGACATCGTCGTACTTGAAAAAGCCTCATCTTTCTGTTCGATGATCCGCGCGCGGTTTCCCGACGTCCGCGTCATCCGGGGCGACGCCCGCCGCCTGGAAACGCTGATGCGCGTTCGCGGCATCGGTCCCTTCAAGGCCGTCCTGTCGGGGCTTCCGCTTCTGTCGATTCCCGAGCAACAACGCAACGAGATTCTCGCGCAGGCCTTCAACGTATTGGCGCAGGACGGCGTCTTCGTGCAGTTCACCTATGGCCCGCTGTCGCCGGTGCCGCGCGCCATCGCGCAGTCGCTGAAGCTGGTCAAGGACCGGTCCGCCTGGGTCCTCATGAACGTCCCGCCGGCGAGCGTCTGGCGCTATTCGCGGGCGCGGCAGGCCATGCCGATGAAGCAAAGCGCGGAGCTGCCGAATCCGGCGCTGTCGCCCGAGCCGGAGGCCGCACCGACCCTGGCCGCACCCGCCCAAGCCGCGGAATGACGGCGCGGAGCACCCTGTCCACATTTAGCCTTGGCCAAAATCCGGTCCTGCTGCTAACAGATCGGCCATCGCGGTAAGGCAAGGAAGGCCGGGATGGAATACGCAAGGTTCGCCGAAGTCTGGCGGGGTCCCGCCGTCGAGAGCGTTCACCTCGGCGCGGCCGCGGTGGCCAATGCGCGCGGCGAGGTCATCTACGGCTGGGGCGATACCAGCCTCGTCACCTTTCCGCGCTCGTCACTGAAGCCGATCCAGGCGATCGCGCTGGTCGAAACAGGCGCCGCGGACGCCTTCGGCCTCGAGCCGGAAGACCTGGCGCTGGCCTGCGCGTCGCACCGGGGCGAGCCGATCCACACCGCGCGCGTCACCGCCTGGCTCGACCGGCTCGGGCTCTCGGAAGCGGCCCTCGCCTGCGGCCCCGACTATCCAAGCGACAAGGACACGGTGACCGACCTGATCCGCAACGGCATCGAGCCGTCGCGCATCTTCCACAACTGCTCGGGCAAGCATTGCGGCTATCTCACCGTGGCGCGGCACATGGGCTGGCCGGTGGAAGGCTACGACGATCCCGCGCACCCGACGCAGCAGCTCTATCTCGACAATTTCTCGGACCTGCTGCACGGCGACGCGCATGCGCTGCCGCTCGGCGTCGACGGCTGCACCTTGCCGGCCCCGGCGCTTTCCATGGCCGACATGGCGCGCAGCATGGCGCGCTACGCCGCCGCCGCGGGCGGCACGGACAAGCACGGCGCGGCGATCTATCGGCTGCAGGAGGCGATGCGCGCGCATCCCCGCCTCGTCGCCGGAACCGGCCAGCCGAATGTCCGGCTCTCGGAAGCGACCAGCGGCCGCGTCATCATGAAAGGCGGGGCGGAAGGCTACCTCGTCGCCTTCATCCCGGACCAGCAGCTCGGCATCGCGCTCAAGATCGCGGACGGTAATTCGCGCGCCCGCATGGTCGCGCTGCTCGCTGTCCTTCGCGAGCTCAAGCTGCTCAGCGCCGACGAAGCCGCCGCGCTGGCCGATATCGCCGAGGTCCCGATCAAGAACAGCGTGGGCGCGGTGGTGGGCCGTATCTGCGCCTGCCATCCGCCGGCCGCGCCTTCACGCTAACGGTCGAGCTCCGCCGGCCGGTCGTGCAGGAAGATCACCGGCAACGCCGCGCTGCCCATGACGACGAGCAGGATCACCGCGTAGAAGCCTTCGCTCAGCACGCCGGTCTTCAATCCGACTGATGCGGCGATGATTCCGAAGCTGAGCCGGTAATTGAACAAAAGACCGATAAACCGCCCGCTGGTCTTCAACAAGAAACGCGCCGGCAACGCGCTGCCGATGAATTTGAGCCCGCACGCGGTGACGAACAACACCACCGCGATACCCAACATGTCGAGCGTCAGCAGCCGCACGTCGAGCTGCGCGCCCGCCTGGAGAAAAAACACCGGCGCGAACAAGCTGAACACGATCCCCTTCAGCTTCTCCTCCAGCGCCTCATGCTCCTCCATGACCCCCGACATGACGATGCCGAGACAGAACGCGATGATCGCCGGATGGATGCCGCCGACGTTTTCCGCCATGAAGCCCATGCCGACCAGCAGCACCAGCATGAAGCGCAACTCGAATTCGACCAGTGATCCCTTGTACCGGCTGAAAACCCATTTACCCAAATGCGGCAGCCCGATGACCGTCGGAATGACGACGACCAGGAACAGCGCCGTCCCCCAGCCGACCTCGCCCAGCAGCAGCGCGAGCGCGATCATGCTCAGCACATCGACGACGGAAGCCGCGGCGAGCAACGCCTGACCGGTGTCGCTCTCCAGCATGCCCCGGTCCTTCAGCGCGTGATAGACCAGCGCCAGCGAGGTCGTGGACAGGCCGATGGCCACTAGGCCGGCCACATTCAGCGCCAAGCCGAAGCCGTAGAAGCAAATCAGGAACACGCCTGCCATCGGCAGGAGCAACGAACAGACGCCAATCGCGACACTGGCCCGCCAGCTGCGGCGCAGTCGTTGCGGGTCGACCTCGAACCCGGCCATGAACATGAGCCCGAGCATCCCAAGATTGGCGAGAAACTGGAGCCAGCCGAGCGAGCCGATATCCTTGATGAAATACGCCAGGGCGACGCCCGCGAAGACCTCGACGATGGCGCTGGATATCCCGACTTCGAACGCGATGACAGCCGCGCCGACGAGCACGATCGAAACGGCTAGGGAAGGATCCATTGGCTCCTCCAGAATCGTCGAGCGCCCGGGATGCGGCCGCGACCCTTTCTTACGGGTGCACGTCCTCGGTGAACCAGTCCGTCGGCAGCTCATGGCCGAGGCCCTGCGCCTTCGCCTTCCGGTAGGCAACCGCGCCGCAGGCGGCAAACTGGTAGCCGGTGCCGGTGTTGTTGAGAAAGCAGGTCACCTGGGAATCCGACGTCCGGCCCTTCATCCTCCCGGCGATGAGATCGAACACGGTCGGCAGTGTGTCGAAGCCGACTGCCTTCTTCACCGCGCCATCCTTGCCCGAGATCTTCTTCAGGTCGGGGAGATCGCTCGTCTCCAGCACCGGCGCCTTGTCCTCGCGATTGTGGATGACGACGAGATCGGCCCGGTTGACCGCGGCGGGCTCGATCTCCGGCAGCTTGATCGAGCTGAGATGCATGCCAGGCTCGAGCCACTTTTCAAAGAAGACGGTACCGAGCGCGCTGGTCGAGCACGCGACGACATCCGCGCCCTTGACCGCCGCGTCCGCGGTCTCGGCCGGCGCAATGTCGAGCCGCAGCTTTTCGCTCCACTCGCGGCAGAAGGCTTCGCGGTTCTCACGGCTCGGGCTATAGCAGCGGACCCGCTCGATGCCGCGCACCGCGGCGATCGCCATGAGCTGCGCGCCCGCCTGGAAGCCCGAGCCGATGATCGCCGCCGTCCGCGCGCCCTTGCGCGCGAGATACTTCGCGCCCAACCCACTGGTCGCGCCGACTCGCATCCGCTGCATCGCGCCGTCCGGGAAGATCGCCAGCGGCTCGCCCGTCTCGGTGCTGAACAGGAGCACGAGCCCGACCCAGCGCTTGTTCGGCGCGGCCGGCACCTTCACCCGGCGCGGCACGCCGTTGGTCTCCGGGTAGGTGATGATGTCGGAATTGATACGCACGGCGGCGGTGCCGAATTTCGGCGCGACGCCGTCGGCCGATTTGAGGCCGTAGACGGCGCCCGGCATCTTGGTCGGGGCTAGGCTGTCGGCCCGCGGCCGCACCACGCCGCGCCCGGCGGCCAGCTCGCGATAGGCGTCTTCCAGGATGTCGACGTAATCACCCATGGTCAGCAGCCGGTCGATGTCTTCATTGGAAAGGATGAGGGTCATGGCGGGTCTCGGATAATCTGATAGGCGCAAGATCGGCGCAGTCGGAGAATACGGGAAGCCCGCGGCGAAGGCCATCGCGTCAGCGGCTTGCAGCACCGCTAGGCATTCCCCGATTGCCTCGCCTAATATGGCGAAAGACAAGCACACCGAACGCCAGCCACAAGATCGTCACGGGAGACATCAATGAACGGAGCCGAAAGCCTGGTGCATACGCTGCTGAAGGGCGGCGTCGACGTTTGTTTCACGAATCCGGGCACCTCGGAGATGCATTTCGTGGCGGCGCTCGACAAGATCGAGGGCATGCGCTGCGTGCTCTGCCTGTTCGAAGGCGTCGTCAGCGGCGCCGCCGACGGCTACGCCCGGATGACCGGAAAGCCCGCCGCCACCCTGCTGCATCTGGGGCCGGGCCTCGGCAACGCGCTCGCCAACCTGCACAATGCCAAGAAGGCGCGCTCGCCCATCGTCAACGTGGTCGGCGAGCACGCGACCTATCACATCCAGTACAACACGCCGCTCACCTCCGATATCGCCGGCATCGCGCGCCCGGTCTCGCACTGGGTCGAGGCGGCGCCCGACGCGGCCTCGGTCGGCGCGCGCGCCGCGGAAGCGATTGCCGCCGCGCATGTCGCGCCGGGGCAGATCGCGACCCTGATCCTGCCCGCCGATACGGCCTGGGGCGATGGCGGCGCGGTCGGCGCGGTGCCTGCGGTCGCCGCGCCCGAGACGGTGGACGGCCGGCTGATCGACGAAGCGGCCGCCGTGTTGAAGAGCGGTGAGCCGGCGCTGCTGCTGCTCGGCGCGGGTGCGCTGTTCGAGGCCCCGCTGGAGGCCGCGGGTACCATCGCCGCGGCGACCGGCTGTGCCGTGATGGCCGAAGGCATGAATGCCCGGCTGCAACGGGGCGCCGGGCGGCTCCCGGTCAACCGCATCCCCTATCCGGTGCCGCAGGCGCTGGAGGTGCTCAAACCCTACCGGCGCATCGTGCTGGTCGGCGCCGGCCGGCCGGCGGGTTTCTTCGCCTATCCCGGCATGCCGAGCCTGCTCGCGCCCGAGGGTTGCGAGATCCTCACCCTCGCCTTGCCGGAGCAGGACTGCCCCGCCGCGCTGCAATCGCTGGCGGCGGCCGTCAACGCCAAGCCCGGCACCGCCAAGCTGCAGAAATTGGCGCGCCCGCCCCGGCCCTCCGGTCCGCTCACCCTCGACTCGATCGCCGCGGCCATCGGCGCGCTGCTGCCGGAAAACGCGATCGTCGCCGACGAGAGCGTCACCACCGGGCGCGGCTTCTACCCGCTAACCGCCGGCGCGCCGGCGCATGACTGGCTGCAGAACCGCGGCGGCTCGATCGGCCTCGGCATGCCGCTCGCCACCGGCGCAGCGGTCGCCTGCCCTGACCGCAAGGTCGTTTGCCTGGAAGGCGACGGCAGCGGCATGTACACGGTGCAGGCGCTGTGGACCCAGGCGCGCGAGAACCTCGACGTGACCACGCTGGTCTTCGCCAACCGGTCGTACAACATCCTGAAGGGCGAGCTGGCGAATGTCGGCGCGGGCAACCCCGGCCCGCGGGCGCATGACATGCTGACCCTCGACCGGCCCAACATCGACTGGGTCAGCATGGCCGCCAGCATGGGCGTGGAAGCGGAGAAGGCGCATGACTCGGACGAGCTGTGCCGTGCCTTCGAGCGCGGGCTCGCCGTCAAAGGCCCCTATCTCGTCGAAGTGGTCATCTGATCCATGCGCCTGGCGATCATCAACGACTATCAGAAGCTCGCCAGGGAGGCGGCCGACTGGAGCAGTCTGCCGCGCGACATGGAGATCGACATCACGCATGAGCGCACGCCCGGCGGCGCGGAAGGCGCAGCCCTGCTCGCGCCCTACGACATCATCGTCACCGCGCGCGAAGAGACCCGCTTCGACCGGACGCTGATCGAGAGGCTGCCGAAGCTCAAGCTGCTGGTGACGCACGGCCGGCGCAACGCGGCGCTCGACATGGCGGCGCTCGCGGCACACGGCGTGACCGTCTGCGGCACCGGCTACGGCTTCCCGAAGGCAACCGTGGAGCTCGCCTGGGGGCTCATCCTCGCGCTCGCGAAGGGTATCCCGACCGAGGACCGCGGCATTCGCGACAGCGCCTGGGGCATCGGCCTGCCGGGCGGCCTGACCGACAAGACGCTCGGCGTGCTCGGCCTCGGCGAGCTTGGATCCGGCGTCGCCAAGGTCGGGCTGGCGATGGGCATGAAGGTCATCGCCTGGAGCCAGAACCTGACGGCGGAACGCTGCGCCGAAGTCGGCGTCGAGCCCGTCGGCAAGGACGAGCTGTTCCGGCGCGCGGACGTGCTCAGCGTTCATGTCGTGCTGAGCGGCCGGACGCGCGGACTCGTCGGCGCGCGGGAGATCGGCCTGATGAAACCGGCCGCTGTGCTCGTCAACACATCGCGCGGACCGATCGTCGACGAGCAAGCGCTGATCGCCGCGCTCGAGGCTGGCGTCATCGCCGGCGCGGGGCTCGACGTTTTCGACCAGGAGCCGCTTCCGGCCGACCATCCCCTGCGCCGGCTCCCGAACACCGTTGTGACGCCGCATATCGGCGGCCGCACGCGCGAGAACTTCATCGCCCGATACAAGGACAGCCTCGAGGACGTGCAAGCCTGGCTCGCGGGAAAGCCGGTGCGCGTGCTGGGCGCATAGAAGACATAAAGTCAGGATAGGGAGACCGCCATCATGCCGAAGCAAATGCCAGCCGTCAGCCTCGTCGCGGTGCCCGGCCGCCGCCACGCCACCCTCGAGCTCGCCGCGGAGATCGAAAAACGCGGCTTCGCCGGGATCTACAGCCCGAGCATGCTGGACGCGCTGTCGCTCTGTGAGGCACTCGCCTTCGCGACGAAGCACATCCATTTCGGCACCGCGGTCATGCCAATCTATTTCCGCCAGCCGGCCGACTACGCCAACACCACTGCCTTCATCCATGAAGTCTCCGGCGGCCGGTTTCGTTTCGGTATCGGCGTCAGCCACGCACCGTCACTCGCGCGCATGGGCGTGTCCGGCGGCAAGCCGCTCTCCGACGTACGCGACTTCATCGAGAAGTATCGCGCCGCGCCGCGCACCGGCGACAAGCCGCCCCTCGTCGTCGCGGGCCTGCGCAAGCGGATGATCGCGCTCGCGGGCGAGCTCGGCGACGGGCTCGTCTTCGCCAACGGCGCGCTGTCGCACATGCCGGAGTCCCTGAGCATGCTGCCGGCGGCGAAACGCCGGTCGGACAGCTTCTTCATCGGCGACATGCTGCCGACCTGCATCTCCGACGACATCGAGGCGGCCAAGGCGGTCAATCGGCGCACGCTCATCCATTACCTCGAGCTGCCGAATTACCGGAATTACTGGCGCGAAGCCGGCTATGTCGAAGAGATCGACGCGGTCGAGAAAACGATCGAGGCGGGCGACAATTCCAACCTGTCGACACTCATGGGCGACCGCTGGCTCGACGACGTGACTCTGTTCGGCTCCGCGACGCGGGTGCGCGACCGCCTGGAAGCGTGGTTCGACGCCGGCATCAACACACCGATCCTGGTGCCGTCTTCCGTTGCCGGCGGCCAGCTCAAGGCCTTCGAGGAGATCATGGCGACCTTCGCGGCGTAAGCGCGCTAGTCGGCCCGGGTAACGGTGTAGCCGCGTATCTCGAGCAGGTGCAGGACGCCGTCCTTTCCGGACAGGTGCAGCGCGCCGATCGCGACGAAGGCGCCGCCATGCTTGATATACCGGGCCAAGCGGTTCGCCATGCGCTTGTTGCGCTTTTCGATGAAGTCCTTATCGAACTGCCGTTCGAGATGCGCGTCCTTCGCCGAAAACATCGACTTCACCATGCTGTGCAGCGCACTGAGGTCGCCGGCGAGATAGGTCTTCTTCATCTCGGCGAAAGCTGAATCGATTTCCGGATTGAGGTCGAGCGTCAGGCGCAGGTTGTCGATCTGGTCGCGCTCGGAGGAATCCGAAAATGTCGCGATCTGTTCCTTCAGCGATTCGAGGCCGTAGACCGGAATGCCGCGCGCGTTCGCCTGCTGCTGCAGCGCGCGGTCGAGCGCGAGCTTGCCCGCGGCTTCGCGATTGAGCTCCGCGACCGGCACGCTGAAGATCATGCTCGCCGCCCAGGGTTGAAGCCCGTTCATCTGCTGCGCCGGCAGGCCGTACACCGCCGCACGCTTCACCAGCTTGCCGTAAATCTCTGGGCCGACGATCTTCGCCAAGGTCCGGCCGCCTTTCAGCCGCATCGCCTCGCTCATGCGCGTCTCGACGTCGGGCGTAAAGACCATTTCCAGGATGAGCCGCCCGCTGGCCGCGAAGGCATGCGCCACCGGTGCCGGAAGTTTCAGGACGTCGGGATCGGTCGAGTGCATGGTGCCGAACACATAGCTGGGCGTGACGCCCGCCGCCGTCACCTTGAACAGCCGGCCCTGGCCATGGAGGCGGTGCTCCTTCGCCGCGGCAGGCTGGACGAACCAGGCAAACAGGAGGAAGGCGGCGAATACGCCGGCCAACGCGCGGCGAAAACGATGATCAGGCCGTGTCATGGGCTCAGTGCACTCCCTCTGCCGCGCGGCCGAGGCGCGCGATGCTCCGCAGCACTTTCTCCTGCTCCAGCCCGTCCCATTCCATCCGCAGGCGGAACAGGTCGACGCCGAGCGTGTCGCGGTAGCGCTGCATCTCGTCCCGCACGAAAGCCTCGTCGCCGACCAGAAAGCGGTCCCGCATGAAGGCGCGTCCCTGCGCGGCAACCTGCCCTTCCTGCAGGCCGGCATTGGCGAGGTTGCGGTAGGCTTCGTATTTGCTCAGCAGCGGTCCGCCCGCATCGGCCAACGCATCCGCCATTGTCGCGCCGACATAGCAGTCCCGGCCGATCGTCTGTTCCTTCGCCGGCGGCAGGCCCGCGGCCGCGCGCTCGGCACGATACATCGCCAGCTGTTTCGCCACTTGCGGCCGGTCGGTGGCGAAGGTAATGAGCCAGCCGTCGCCGATCCGCGCCGCGCGCTTGATCGCGGTCCCGACCCCGGCGCCGATCAGGATGGGCGGCCCGCCCGGCTGCTTCGGCTTGATGCCGATCTGAACATCGCGGAGCGGAAAATACCGTCCTTCATGCGTTACGCGCTCTCCGCTCCACAACTTGCGCATCACCGCGATCGCCTCGGCGAAGCGGCCCACCCGCTCGGATTTGGGCGTCTGCATCGCCGCATACTCGCGGTCGAGATAACCGAGGCCAACGCCCAGCATCAGGCGGCCGTCGGCGAGCCAGTCGAGCGTCGCCATCTCCTCGGCCAGCAGGACCGGGTTGAGCATCGGCAGCAGCATGATGCTGGTCGCGATGCGGAGGCCGCCCAGCGCCGGCGTGAGGCGCCCGAGCAACGGGATGGTCTGGAGATGGCTGTCCGGCCCGCCTACGAAATGCTGCGCCAGCCAGATCGATTCGAACCCCGCGTCACGGGCCGTCCGCAGCTGATCCAGCAGGGCGGCGACCCGCGCCGTCGGCGCTTCGCCGCCTGTCCAGCTTGTCTTCAGCACGAGGCCGAGCTTCACCGGCATAGCCGTCCCTCCCGATTGCGATGGCGCCGGATTTTACCGGGAAAACGCCGGCCGGCAATGACCGGCGCCGTCATCGCCGTGTACAGCGCTGGTCCTCCTGCGATAGACTTCCTTGCGCAATGCACGCAAAGGTTTCCAAGGAGGAAACGTCGATGAAGGTCCATTCCATTGGCCACATCGTGCTCAAGGTGCGCGACCTTGAACGGTCGGTGCCTTTCTATACCGAGGTCCTGGGCATGAAAGAAGTCTCCCGCAACGACCGGCCCATGGCCTTCCTGATCTTCCGGGACAATCATCACGATATTGCCCTGGTCGAAACCGGATCGGACTCGCCGGATGCGCCGGAATCGGCGCCGGGCCTTGCCCATCTCGCCCTCAAGGTCGGCACCACCATGGCCGAGCTGCGCGAGGCCAAGCGCTGGCTCGAATCCCACAATGTCAAGATCAGGCGAATTCGTGACCACGCGGTGACGAAGTCGATCTATTTTCCCGATCCGGACGGCAACGAGATCGAGGTCTTCGTCGAGGATGCAGACCGTTCCTGGCTGAAAGACCCGGAGCTGGTGAGCACCGGCGTTCCGATGCCGCTCTGATCCTCCGGCCCAGGTTGCGGGAAGGCTGAGGGAGCCCGTACGCGCACGCGGCGTAGATATTCTGCGCCCGCGCGGGTACAACAGGTGACGGACACGGACCGACGGGAAAGGAATAGGCGGCAAAGAGCGATATCGCGTGCCGCAGCAATCTTCTTTTCATGCAGGCGATACTCGCACCGCTCGCGACTCTCTTCCTCGGGACAGCCATTCTCGTCGCCGGCCACGGGCTGCTGACCACGCTGGTGCCGATCCGCGCCGAGCAGCTCGGCGCGCCCGCTAGCGTGACCGGCGCGATCGCCACGGGTTATTTCATGGGCCTGGTCGTCGGCGCCTGGTTCAACCCGCGGATTATCCACCGCGTCGGGCGGATTCGCGCGCTTGCCGGCTTCGCCGCGATCTTCTCGGCCACGTCGCTGCTGATGCCGCTGGCGCCCTGGCCCGCCGCGTGGATCCTCATCCGCGCCTTGGCCGGCGCCTGCCTTGCCGGTTTGACGCTGGTAATCGAGAGCTGGCTCAACACCGTGGCGAGCAGCGCGCAGCGTGGACGGGTGCTCGCCATCTACATGATCGTGTTCTACGGCGCCTTCGGCAGCGGCCAGTTCCTGCTGTTCGCCTATGATCCCGCGGGCTTCGAGCTTTTCGCCATCGCCGCCGTTCTGCTGGGCATGAGCCTTGTTCCGATCGTCCTGACCCGCACCCAGGCGCCGGAGGTCAGCGCGCCGGCGCCACTCAACGTCGCGGCGATGGCGAGCCTTTCTCCCCTGGCCGTCGTCGGCGCGATCACGTCGGGCGTCATTCTCGGTGCCTTCTACGGTCTGGGACCGTTGTTTGCCGTCATGCGCGGCTTGCCGCCAAGCGAGACCGGGCTGTTCATGGCCGCCGCGATTTTCGGCGGGCTCGTGCTGCAATGGCCGATCGGCCTTCTGTCCGACCGCATCGACCGGCGCTCGGTCATCCTTGGCGCCACCGCAAGCACGGCGTTGGCGAGCGTCGCCATCGTGTTCGTACCAAGCGCGGCGCCGATCTTGCTGTTCAGCTGCGCCGCCCTGTTCGGCGGCGTCAGCTTCACGCTTTACCCACTTTCCCTGGCGCATGCCGGGGATCGCCTTCCGAACAACGCGGATTTGGTCAGCCTGTCGAGCGGCATGTTGCTGCTCTACAGCGTCGGCGCCGCGACGGGCCCGCTGATCGCGGGACAGCTCATCACGCTGTTCGACGGCAAGGGGCTCTTCTTATTTACCGCTGCGGTTGCCGCGGCGACCGTCCTGTTCGGATTCTGGCGCGTGCGTCGGACTGCACCGCCGAGCGTCGAGGAACAAGTCTCCTTCGTCGCCGTTCCCCGTACATCGCCCGCCGTCTCCGAGCTGGACCCGCGACAGGAAGAGGTTCAGCCCGAGCTGAACCTCAACGGCGCTGCCGGCCCGCCCGCCGAGAAGCCTGGACTTTAACCTATGCTAATTAACATGAGTTAAGCCCACGGCATGTTGCAGGCTGGTAAACTCGCCGCGATGAATCCAATCGCCGAAAACGCACTGACGCGGAAATTGCGGATGTTCACCGCCTTATCCGAGCGAGAGGTGCGATGGCTCGACGCGGCGACCGCCGAGATGAAATCGGTCGAGGCGGGCCAGGAGCTGATCCGACCCGAGAGCGTGGGCAACCAGGTCTTCGTCCTGCAGGCCGGCTGGGCCTACCGCTACAAGGCGCTGCCGGACGGACGGCGGCAGGTGCTCAACTTCGTGCTGCCCGGCGATTTCATGGGCCTGCGGGCGCATTTTTTCGGGATTTCGGACCATTCGATCGTCACATTGACGGACGCGACGGTCTCGGCGCTGGGGGCCAACGAGATCGTCAATCTTTTTCGCGACTATCCCAAGCTCGCCGCCGCCATCACCTGGTCGGCGGCGCGCGAAGAGGCGATGCTCGCCGAGCACATCGTCCGCCTCGGCCGCCGTAACGCGCTGGAACGGATGGCGCATCTCTTGCTGGAGCTGCTCAGCCGGCTGAAGGCGGTGGATGTGGTCGAAGGTCCGTCCTACGCCTTCCCGATCACGCAGCAATTGCTTGCCGACACGCTTGGGCTAAGCGTCGTTCATGTGAACAGGACGCTGCGGAAGCTCCGCCTGCGCGACCTCGTGCATATCGAAGGGGGACGCATCTTCCTTCGGGATATCGCCGAGCTCGAGCACATCGCCGCGTTTGAAGGCGGCCACATCGCCGGCAAGCGAACACCGCCGGGAACCGAAAAGCAGCTCGCCGACATCGAGGTCATGCGCTCCGCCCGAAAACGCGCGCGCGGCCACCGGACGTAAGCCTCCGCCACGTTCGCATTCGCAGCTATATCTGCCCCATCGGTTAACTTATGTAAGTGTGATCCCGCGTCGTCTCCGGAATCATGAGCCCGTCGAAGCTGGGGATTCGATACGGAGGCATTCTCCAAGCCGATCCTCCGGCAACGGCCATAATGACGAAAAGCTGCGAAAGCGCGGCATCTGCTGAGTTTCGGTTTTCGGAGAGCATCTCGACGGCAAGCAAATATTTTCCCGGTCGCGCGCGCTGACGGCGGATTGCCGCTGTCGCTGTAAGGCGGACCATTCAGCATCGCCGTAGAAAACAAAAAAGCCATCCCGGCCGGCTGTCGCGCATGTCGAGAGCGAGAGTCGTCATCTGTCGATCTATTCGCCTCCGGAAATCACGCAGCGGACGACACTCAAACGGACGCGTTCATCCATGAACGCCGAGCGGTTGCATAGAGGTTGATGAGCGATACGGCATTCGAACGAGGCACGGACCCTCACCGCACCGGCCCGGCCGGCGGACATGACGCCGATGGGCCGTCTTTCGCGCAGCCGACCGCGTCGGACGGTGCGGCAATCTGGCGGCTCGTCCGAACCGGCGGCACGCTCGAGCCGAATTCCGCCTACGCCTATGTCCTGACAGGCGCGCATTTCGGCGCGACCAGCGTTGTCGCCCGCCGCCGCGGCGAAATCGCCGGCTTCGTGTGGGCCTATCGCCTTCCCGACCGTCCGGACACCGTTTTCGTCTGGCAGATCGGCGTGGCCGAGAGCAGCCGCGGCCTTGGCCTCGGCTCGGCGATGTTGCGGGAGATTCTGCACCGCCCTGCCTGCGGCGGCGTGAGCTTTCTTGAAGCCACCGTGACGCCGTCGAACGCCGCCTCGATGGCGCTGTTCCGCGGCTTCGCCCGGCGCCAAGGCTGTGCATTCGACCTGTCGGCCGGATTCGACAGCCGTCTTTTTCCCGATCCAAAGCATGAGAGCGAGCTGCTTGTACGGATCGGCCCGATCCCAGCGCGCATGCGCACCGGAAACAACCCTAAGGAGGCAATATCTTGAAACCTTTCGAGCAGCACGAATCCAACGTGCGGTCTTACATCCGGGACTTTCCGACGATCTTCACCAAGGCGAAGGGCTATCGCCTGTGGGACGAGCAAGGCCGCGAATATATCGATTTCTTCGCCGGCGCCGGCGCCTTGAACTATGGCCACAACCCGGACCGCATCATGGGCCCGCTGGTCGACTACATCTCGCAAGACGGCATCGTGCACAGCCTGGACATGGCGACCGGCGCGAAGGCCGCCTTTATCGAAGCCTTTCAAGAGATCATTCTCGCGCCGCGCGGCATGCCGCATAAGCTGCTGTTTCCGGGACCGACCGGAACGAATTCGGTCGAGAGCGCGATCAAGATCGCGCGGCTGGCGACCGGACGGAGCGGCATCGTCTGCTTTACCAACGCCTTTCACGGCATGACGCTCGGTTCGCTCGCGCTAACCGGAAACGCTACCAAGCGCGAAGGCGCGGGCGTCCCGCTGCAGGGCGCGTTCCGCATGCCCTTCGACGGCTACCTCGGTGACGAGGTCGACACGCTGGACTATTTCGCCCGTACGCTGGAAGACAACGGCAGCGGCGTGGACACGCCGGCGGCGGTCATCGTCGAAACACTGCAGGGCGAAGGCGGGCTGAATGTCGCCAGCACCGGTTGGCTCCAGCGGCTCGAAGAAATCTGCCATGCGCATGACATCGTCCTGATCATCGACGACATCCAGGCCGGCTGCGGGCGCACCGGGTCGTTCTTCAGCTTCGAGCCGGCGGGCCTCGACCCCGACATCGTCTGCCTCTCGAAATCGATCAGCGGCAGCGGCCTACCGTTGGCGCTGACGCTGCTCAAGCCGCATCTCGATTGCTTCAGCCCCGGTCAGCACAACGGCACTTTCCGCGGCAACAACCTGGCATTCGTGACAGCGACGAAGGCGCTCGACTACTGGAAGGACGATTCGCTGGAGAAGTCGGTCAACGCCAAGGCGGCGACGATCGAGTCCTTCCTGTCCGATCTGGTGGACCGGCACCCGGCGCTTGAGGGCATCGTCACCGGCCGCGGCCTGATGCAAGGCATCCGGGTCGGCGTCGACGGGCTGGCCGGCGAAATCTGCGAGCAGGCCTTCGGCATGGGGCTGTTGATGGAGACATCGGGCGCGAGCGGCGAGGTGGTCAAGATCATGCCGCCGCTGGTGATCGAGGATGTCGGGCTCGAGAAAGGCCTCTCCATTCTTGGCAAGGCGACCAAAGCGGCGCTCGCTGGCCGCCGGCCCGGCGTCAAGTACGTCGCTTGATGCACCCTTCATCGCGAAACACGAGACGGAGCGACACATGATCGTCAAGAAACTTGAGGACCTGAAGGGCACCGACCGGGATGTCGATGTCGAAAACTGGACCAGCCGCCGCTTCCTGCTGAAAAGCGACGGCATGGGCTTTTCCATGCACGACACGACGATCAAGGCGGGCACCGAGACATTCATCTGGTACGCGCATCACCTCGAAGCGGTCTACTGCGTCGCGGGCGAAGGCGAGGTCGAGGTGATCGAGACCGGCAAGGTCTTCCCGATCAAGGACGGCACTCTCTACGCCCTCAACGGCCATGAGAAACACTACCTCAGGGCGCGCACGGATATGCGCATGGTGTGCGTCTTCAACCCGCCGCTCACCGGCCGGGAAGTCCATGACGAAAAAGGTGTCTACCCGTTGATCGAGGACGACGAGGCAGCCGGTGTCGCGGGCGCGGCTGCCGACTGAGGCGACAGGAGACTTTAAGCTATGGATCAAATGGTCGACCGCTATCCGTCCCGCGTTCAGCCGGCGCCGACCATCGGCGACCGGCTGGATCCGGTGGTCTGGAGCAACGAACGGACCACCGGCGGGCCGCTGACCGCTTCCGATCTCGACTCCTTCGAGCGGAACGGCTTTCTCGCCATCGACCGGTTCTTCTCACCCGAAGACGTGCGCGGCTTCACGGCGGAGCTGCGCGCGGTTTGGGACGCCGCGAGCACGGGCGACGACGACCGGATCGTCCGCGAGCCGGACAGCGATATCGTCCGGTCGGTCTTCGCGATCCATGAGAGCAGCGCCGTCTTCGGCGCGTTGCTGCGGAGCTCGCGGCTCGCCGCGATGGCGAAACAGATTCTCGGCGGACCGGTCTACATCCATCAGTCGCGGATCAATTACAAGACAGGGTTCCGGGGTAAGGAATTCTATTGGCATTCCGATTTCGAGACCTGGCATACCGAGGACGGCATGCCGCGGATGCGGGCGATCAGCGTCTCCATCGCGCTGTCCGACAACCATCCGGTCAACGGCCCGCTCATGCTCATCCCCGGCTCGCACAAGCACTACATCACCTGCGTCGGGGAAACGCCGGACAATCACTTCAAGGAATCGCTGCGTCAGCAGGCCATCGGAACGCCGGACGACCGCAGCCTGACATGGCTGGTCGAGCAAGGCGGTATCGAAGCGCCGACCGGGCCGGCCGGGTCGATCGTGCTGTTCGACTGCAACACGATGCACGGCTCCAACGGCAACATCACCCCCTATCCGCGCAGCAACATCTTTGCCGTTTACAACAGCGTGGAGAATGCGCTGGTGCAGCCGTTCGCGGGGACGAGGCCGCGGCCGGATTTCATCGCCAGCCGGACGGTGGCGCCGATTTCCTGAGCCTGCAAACAGAAGAAGGAGCTGCGTAGAAATGAAGACAAAGCATAAGGCCGCAGACTCCCGCTCCAGGGCGGTTGCGGCGACGCATCTCGTGACCGGCGCCATCGCGCTTTTCGCTATCGCCCTCGTCGCGACGAGCGCATCCGCCGCGTCGACTCTGGAAAAGGCCCGCAAGAGCGGCAGCATCCGCATCGGCTTCGCCAACGAAGCGCCGTTCGGTTACGCGACGCCCGATGGCAAGGCGACCGGTGAATCGCCCGAAATCGCCCGCTACGTCGCCAAGAAGATCGGCATCGGCAAGGTCGAGGCGGTGCTGACGGAGTGGGCGTCACTGATCCCCGGGCTGCGCGCGCATCGTTTCGACGTGATCGCCGCCGGCATGTTCATCACCCCGCCGCGCTGCAAGCAGGTCGCCTTTTCCAATCCGACCTACCGCCTCGGCTCTGGCTTCCTCGTCAAGGCCGGCAACCCGCTCGGCCTGCACAGCTATAAAGACGTCGCCGGCAACGCGAGCGTGAAGCTGGCGGTCATGGCCGGCGCGGTCGAGCAGGGCTACGCGACGAGGGCCGGCATTCCCGAAGATCGCATCGTCACCCTGCCCGATCAGGTGAGCATGCTCTCGGCCGTACGCTTCGGCCGGGCCGACGCCGCCGCGCTCACCGCCCTGTCGATCCGGCGGATGGCGAAGAAGGGCGGCGATCGGGTGGCCATGGCAAAGCCGTTCAAGACGCCGGCCTATGCGTTCGGCTACGGCGCCTTCGCCTTCCGCAAGGACGACAAGGCGCTCCGTCAGGCCTTCGACAAGGTGCTGGCCTCCTTCATCGGCAGCAAGGCGCATCTCGCCCTCGTCGCGCCCTTCGGTTTCACCAGGGCCGAGCTGCCGGGCAAAGCGACCGCCGCGAAGCTCTGCGGCGGCTGACCGGCCGACCCGCCCCGGCAGGGCCGGCGAGCGAAAGCCGATGATCGAATTCCTGCCGATCCTGCTCGGCGGCGCACGCGTCACCGTCGAGATCACCGCCAGCGCCGCCGTCCTCGCGGTGCTGCTTGCGTTCGTGAGTGGACTGGCGCGGCTTTCCCGCTCGCGGCTGATACGCGGAACCTCCGTCGTCTATGTCGAGCTGTTTCGCGGCTCGTCGCTGCTGGTCCAGCTGTTCTGGCTGTTCTTCGTGCTGCCGCATTTCGGCGTGACCCTCACGCCGTTCCAGACAGCGGTGCTCGGGCTCGGCCTCAACATCGGCGCTTACGGCAGCGAGGTGGTGCGCGGCGCCATTCTCGCCGTCCCAGCCGGCCAAACCGCGGCAGCCGCGGCGCTCGGGCTGACCGGACCTCAGGTCATGCGCTATGTCGTGCTGCCGCAGGCGGTGCTCCGCATGCTGCCGATATGGGGCAACCTGCTGATCGAGCTGCTCAAGGGAACGGCGCTCGTTTCGCTCATCACGGTCTCCGACTTGACCTTCCGCGCCTACCAGCTCAACCAGGCAACCTTCCAGACGGCCAAGATCTTCACCATGGTGCTGGCGATCTACGGGCTGCTCGCGCTGGTCATCGCCATGGCCATCCGCGGGCTCGAGCGGCGGTTCGGCCGACACCGCCTGGCGCAGGAGCGGATGTGATGCATATCGACTGGGCCTTCGCCCTACACATCCTGCCGACGCTCGGCAAGGCCGCACTGCTGACGCTCGGCATCACGGCGGCCGGCTTCGCCATCAGCCTCGTGCTCGGGCTTGTGCTGGCGATGCTCCGACGCAGCCGGCGCCGTGTCATCGCGCTCCCGGTCGGGTTCGCTATCGAAGCGGTTCGCGGCACGCCGCTGCTCATCCAGCTCTATTTCATTTTTTTCGTGCTGCCCGACTACGGCATCATCCTGCCGGCGCTGCTCACCGGCATCATCGCGATCGGCCTGCACTATGCGGCCTATACCTCGGAGGCCTACCGCTCCGGCATCGACAACGTGCCGCCGGGACAATGGCAGGCCGCCGGCGCGCTCGGCCTGACGCGGCTGCAGGTCTTCCGCTACGTCGTGCTGCCCCAGGCCATTCCGGACGTCCTGCCGGCGCTGGGCAACTACCTGATCGCGATGTTCAAGGATACGCCGCTGCTATCCGCAATCGCGGTCGTCGAGATGATGCAGCGCGCGAAGATCATCGGCTCCGAGACCTTTCGCTATCTGGAGCCGATCACCATCGTCGGCCTGTTCTTCCTGGCGATGAGCCTGGTCGCGGCGATGCTCGTCCGCGCGCTGGAGCGCCGGCTGCGCCTGCCGTCGGCGTGAGCCGCTATTCCGCCGGCTCCAGCACCGCCTCGAGGCGCTTCAGGAGCTCCTTGCCCTTCTCGTCGGACAGCGCCAGCAACGGCGGCCGGACGATTTTCCAGCGCGGCTCACCGGTCTGATGCGCGAGCATCCATTTCTGCGCCGGGATCGCGCCCATCTCCTGGAACGGCAGCCGGTAGGCGCGGATCTGTTCCTGCAGCCGATCGCCCTCGGGCGTGCCGGCCGCCTTGTAGCAGCGGATGATGTTCTCGGCGTTGATGTTCGCGGTCGCGCTGATGCAGCCGGGCGCGCCGAGCGCCAGGGCTTCGATCAGCGGGTTTTCCGAGCCTGGAAAGACCGCGATGCCCTTGACCTCGGTCAGCAACCGCTTGGTGTTGTTCCAATCGCCCGAGCTGTCCTTGATGCCTGCGATCGCGCCCGGGAAGGCCTTCGCCAGCCGCGCCGTCAGCTCGACACTCACCGGCACCTGCGCGACCGGCGGAATGTGGTAGAGGTAGATCCGGAGGTCGGGCGAATCGACCATGCCGATCAGCGCCGAGAAATATTCGAACAGCGCCTCGTCCGACACCCCTTTGTAATAGAAGGGCGGCAGCACCATGACGCCGGCGCATTTCATCTTGATCGCATGCCGGCAGAGCTTGGCCGTGTCCTGCAGGTTGGTGAGCCCGGTGCCCGGCACCAGCTTGGCCGGGTCGACGCCCGCCTTGATCACCGCTTCCAGCACCGCCATCCGCTCGTCCATGCCGACGGAAAGCGCCTCACCGGTCGTCCCGAAGGGGGCCAGCGCCGAGCAACCGGCGTTCAGCATCCGCTTGGCGTGCTCGATATAGAGGTCCATTGCGATCGACAGATCGGTGTTGAACGGCGTGAGATTTGGGCAAATCAGGCCCGTGAGACCGGCCATGGGATCGTCCTCCATTGAGCGAGACAGGTGGTAGCGCAGGGCGACAGAATAGCGCCGTCGTGCGCGAACGGAAAGCGGTTGACGCCGGTCAGGCGGACGATCCGTCGCCGTTAACCTTGACGCTCTGGGCCGTGAGTTCCTCGATCAGTCGCTCGACATGGTGGAAGGCGGTGTTCCCCGCCGGCACGCCGCAATAGATCGCCTGCTGCATGATGACTTCCTTGATGTCGGCCAGCGGAAAGCCGCTCTGGAGCGCCGCCCGGACATGCATGTCGAACTCCTCCCACCGGCCGATCGCCATCATCGTGCCGATGACCAGAAGGCGCCGCTCCCGGTGGTCCAGCCCCGGCCGGGTCCAGATCGCGCCCCAGCCGTAGCGGACGATAAGGTCCTGGAATTCCTCGGTCAGCGGCGACGTGCGGGCAATCGCGCGGTCGACATGCGCATCGCCGAGAATCGCCCGCCGGACGGCCATGCCGGCGTCGTAGAGCGCGTCGTCTTTCATGGGGGCACCTGTGCTTTCTTTAAAAGGGGGCGGCGCTCACTATATCAGAGCCGCAGGCCGCGCGAGACGAAGAGCCGTTCCGACAGCTCGAAGGCCCCCTGTACCGCCAATGCCAGCAGCGCCGCGGGGATCGCACCTTCCAGGATCAGCGCGGTGTCGTCGAGCCGGATCCCCGTCAGGATCGGCTGGCCGTAGCCACCGGCGCCGATCAGGGCACCGAGGGTCGCCGTGCCAACATTGATCACCGCCGAAGTCTTGATGCCGGCCAGGATCGGTCGCGCCGCGATCGGCAGCTCGATCAGGCGCAGGCGCGCGGCCGGCGGAAATCCCAGCGCCTCGGCCGCGTCGCGCAGCGACGGCGCGATGTCGACCAGCCCCGCATGCGTGTTCCGGATGATCGGCAGCAGGCTGTAGAGGAACAGCGC